>CANNLO010000244.1 GCA_947505055.1 Methylococcaceae bacterium
GTTGTTAAACGTTTCGGTCGGGGTTACAAACCCCGACCGGCTTGTCATCAACAAAGCTATTGATAATTGTTAGGCGTGACGAGGTTTGCAACCCCGTTACTCACGTTTTACGCAGATTTATACCGTGCTGTATGTTGTTAAACGTTTCGATCGGGGTTACAAACCCCGACCGGCTTGTCATCGACAAAGCTATTGATAATTGTAATTTACCGGTCTTGTGATGAGGGGCAAATCTTTATTCCGTTGGAAAATTGAACAATTTATTTAGAATAAATAGTCAAATTTCTATAAAATTACTCATTACTGTAACAATTATTTATATCTAGTCTCCATGGACCTAAAATTTCTCGATTTCGAACAACCTATCGCTGAACTAGAAGCGAAAATAAAAGAACTCCGTAATGTGGAGTTTGACAATAACATCAATATTTCTGACGCACTTAAACAACTCGAAGACAGAAGTCAGGCGCTGACGGAGTCAATTTTTTCTGAACTGTCCGATTGGCAAATTTCCCAGTTATCTAGGCATCCAGGTCGGCCTTATACACTGGATTATGTGGAGCATATATTTACCGATTTTCATGAACTGCACGGTGACCGGGCTTATGCCGATGATCCTGCGATTATTTGCGGCTTGGCTCGTCTTGACGGACAGTCGGTGATGGTCATTGGTCATCAAAAAGGCCGTGATACCAAGGAGAAAATTTATCGCAACTTCGGTATGCCTCGTCCGGAAGGTTATCGCAAAGCCTTGCGGATGATGAAAATGGCGGAGCGCTTTAAAATGCCGGTCATTTGTCTGATTGATACGCCGGGAGCTTATCCAGGTATTGATGCGGAGGAGCGTGGTCAGAGTGAAGCGATTGCGAGAAATCTGTTCGAAATGGCCAAGTTGAAAACACCAATTATCTGCACCATTATCGGCGAAGGTGGTTCGGGCGGTGCCTTGGCTATTGGTGTGGGTGATCGTTTAATCATGCTGGAATACAGTACTTATTCGGTTATCTCTCCAGAAGGTTGCGCGTCCATTTTATGGAAAAGTGCGGATAAATCACAATTGGCTGCCGAAGCGATGGGCATTACCTCGGATCGAATTCGTGAGCAAGGTTTTTTGGATGAAGTGGTTAGAGAGCCATTAGGTGGCGGCCATAGAGATTTTAAAGCTATTGCCGGAAACCTTAAAGAAACGCTACTTCGTCACATGAACGAGTTAATGCTGCTCCCCATAGAAGTAGTGCTGGAAAAGCGTTATCAGCGGATTATGGATTTTGGAGTTTTTACTGACGAGGCAGGGAAATAGGATTCAGGTGAACAGTGAAATGTTGTATGAGAATCTCATTGACAGCATTTTAAAGCTTGATCTTAGTCAGCAACAAAGAATTTATATCGGTTACAGCGGAGGGGTGGATTCCCACGTTTTGCTCCATTGTTGCGCGTCAATTATTCAACCCAAGAGCAGGCTTAGTGCGGTTTACATACATCACGGTTTGCAAGCTGGAGCAGAGTCTTGGATTGGGCACTGCGAAAGTACAGCTCAAGAATTGGGTATTGATTTTATAGTTTTACGGGTCAATGCTCAGGCTGTCCCCGGCGAAAGTCCAGAAGAAGCAGCCAGGAACGCCAGATATGCAGCTTTTAAATCATTAATTAATGTTGGCGACGCGTTGCTGCTTGGTCAGCACAGAGAAGATCAGCTTGAAACGGTGCTGTTGCAATTGTTTCGTGGTAGTGGTTTGCGTGGGTTGTCCGGAATGCCTGAGCGTATAAGTTTCGGAGCAGGATTTATGCTAAGGCCGCTCTTAAATATACCTAAACAGGCGATTAGTGTTTACGCCGAAAGGCACCAATTAAGTTGGGTTGAAGATCCCAGTAATTTAAGTAACGATTACGATCGTAATTTTTTGCGTAACGAGGTTCTACCATTACTAAAGCAGCGCTGGCAGGCAGTTGATAAAACCGTTGCGCGTTCGGCCAAGCATTGTGCGGATGCGCAAGTGTTGGTTGATGAGCTTGCTGATGAGCTATTTGCCAGTGTTTTTAATCATGAAGATAACACGCTTTGTATTAGTCGGCTTAAAGGGCATTATCCTCATCCGCAACATCTTATTCTCAGGCATTGGTTTCAGTTTCTGAGCTTGAAAATGCCGTCACAAGTTTGCTTGGAAAATATTTTAAGCCAGATTGTTATGGCTTCAGAACAGCGCGATCCGGTTTTGTCAGGGCGGGGCTATCGTATTCGTCGTTATCGCGATAAGTTGTATTGCCTCAAAGGTAGGAGTGGAACAGTTCCGAAATTGACGGAAGGAAAAGACATTATTTGGCCTACAGATCAAACTTCGCTACAAATTTGGGATGATCAGATTTTGCATGTTGTTCCTGCTTCAAAAGGAATACGTGTTGAACAGTGGTTCGCTGCGAAAGTTGAAGTCAGATATCGTCGTGGCGGTGAGAAAGTCTGTTTGCCGGGTCGTATAGGTCATCATGCGCTGAAGAAACTGTTTCAAGAGGCAGGCATTCCGCCATGGATAAGAGAGAAGATGCCTTTGATCTATTTGGATGATACGCTTGCCGCAGTGGGTAATCTATGGGTCAGTAGCTTGTTTTATAGCGAAAAAAATCATGACTGCATCAGCTTGTTACTGCAAAGTTTTGAATTAAACCCAAAAGACAATGACGACAAGTGCATTGTCGATTAAAATACATACATTCGGTAGTGTGGGTTATATTGATTTGCCCACCTTTTAAAGCTGCAAATAGTCGGCAAACGTTAGTTGGTTTGCCTAAAGCGCCAATTATTGGTGTCCTAAGTCTACATTTCTAAATGACAAAATATATTTTCATTACCGGGGGCGTTGTTTCGTCTCTTGGAAAAGGTATTGCCGCATCTTCTCTTGCCGCAATTCTTGAGTCCCGTGGACTTAAAATCACTATGACCAAACTGGATCCGTACATTAATGTCGATCCGGGTACCATGAGTCCATTTCAGCATGGCGAAGTCTTCGTAACTGAGGATGGTACGGAGACCGATCTTGATTTAGGCCATTATGAACGGTTTCTTAAAACCACCATGGCTAAAAAGAACAGTTTCTCAACCGGTCAAGTCTACGAAAGTGTTTTACGCAAAGAACGCAAAGGCGAGTATTTGGGTGCGACGGTTCAAGTCATTCCCCATATTACTGACGAAATTAAACGTCGTGTTTATGAAAGTGCTGAAGGCGTTGATGTTGCTTTGATCGAGGTCGGAGGTACGGTAGGTGATATTGAGTCTTTGCCGTTTCTGGAAGCCATTCGGCAAATGCGATTTGAATTAGGCGTCGATCGATCACTGTTTATTCATCTAACGCTGGTTCCTTATATTCGTTCCGCTGGCGAAATCAAAACCAAGCCAACGCAACATTCAGTTAAAGAATTGCGAAGTATCGGCATACAGCCGGACATTTTAATTTGTCGTTCTGAACAGCCAATACCGCAAAGTGAGCGACTTAAAATTGCGTTATTTACCAACGTGGAAGAAAAAGCGGTTTTTTCTGCGGTTGATGCAGATTCAATTTATAAAATACCGTTGATGTTGCACGAGCAAGGTTTGGATGAAATCGTTGTTAACAAATTAAGGTTGAACGTGCCACTGGCTAATTTAGCTGAATGGATCGCTGTGGTTGATGCGCAGGAAAATCCTGTCAGCGAAACAACCATCGCAATTGTTGGTAAGTATGTTGATCACACTGATGCCTATAAATCGTTGAATGAAGCTTTGATTCATGCGGGAATCCGTACTCGAACCAAGGTCAATATCGTTTATATCGATTCTGAAATGATAGAAGATGAGGGCGTTGCCCGGCTAAAAGACGTTGATGCTATTTTAGTGCCAGGTGGTTTTGGCGAACGTGGTGTGGAAGGAAAAATTGCTACGGTCAAATATGCACGGGAAAATAAAATTCCTTATCTGGGTATTTGTCTGGGCATGCAGGTTGCTGTTATTGAATTTGCCCGCGATATGGCCGGCTTGGAAGGCGCGCATAGCACTGAATTTTTGCCTAAGTCCCCGCATCCGGTGATTGGATTGATTACTGAATGGATGGCTGAAGATGGCCAACTGGAAGTGCGCAACGAAGAATCAGATTTGGGCGGATCAATGCGCTTGGGCGGCCAGCAATGTCGCTTACAATCAGACTCCTTGGCGTTCAAGCTTTATCAGAAAGATGTCATTACGGAAAGACACCGTCATCGTTATGAGTTTAATGCTCAGTATCTGGAAAAGCTTGAAAATGCCGGCATGAGATTCTCCGGTAAATCAATTGATGGACGATTAGTTGAAGTGATAGAAATACTTGATCATCCCTGGTTTTTGGCTTGTCAGTTTCATCCGGAATTTACCTCAACACCCCGAAAAGGTCATCCGTTGTTTTCCGGTTTTGTAAACGCGGCTGTTGAACATAAAAAACTGCATTGTAATGCGAATCAAGAATTTGGAAACGAGTGAGATATTATGAAACTATGTGGTTTTGAAGCAGGATTAGATCAACCGTTTTTTTTGATAGCAGGTCCCTGTGTTATTGAAAGTGAACAAATGGCACTGGATACTGCTGGTTATTTGAAAGAATTAACAACGGCATTGAACATCCCCTTTATCTACAAGTCATCATTTGATAAAGCGAACCGTTCATCACACGAAAGTTATCGTGGGCCGGGCGTAGAGCAGGGGCTTAAAATACTCGAAAAAGTGAAACAACAAATCGGTGTGCCGGTTTTGACCGATGTGCATGAAGATACGCCATTGGCCGAAGTCGCTGCGGTTGTTGATGTGATGCAAACGCCTGCGTTTTTATGTAGACAAACCAATTTTATTCAGCAAGTTGCCTCGCAGGGTATTCCGGTTAATATTAAAAAAGGTCAGTTTTTGGCACCTTGGGATATGGTACATGTTGCCAACAAGGCTAAAGCGACTGGCAATCAACAGATTATGGTCTGCGAACGCGGCGTTTCTTTTGGTTATAACAATCTGGTTTCGGATATGCGTTCTCTGGCGGTTATGCGCGATACCGATTGTCCCGTTGTATTTGATGCGACTCATTCGGTGCAATTGCCTGGTGGACAAGGTACGGTCTCAGGTGGGCAACGTGAATTTGTTCCTGTGTTAGCCAGAGCCGCTGTCGCAGTTGGTATTGCCGGCTTATTTATGGAAACCCATCCTAATCCTGCGGAAGCAAAAAGTGACGGTCCTAATTCATGGCCTTTACATAGAATGCGTGAATTATTGGAAACACTGGCAATTATCGATAATGCAGTAAAACAGCAAGCGTTTATCGAAACAACGTTGTAATTTATAGTTATTACGATTTTTTAAACCGAAGCACTGCGCTTTTATTTTTAACCCATAGAGAAAAAACAACATGACTCAAATCGTTGATATTAAAGCTAGAGAAATTTTAGATTCACGTGGCAACCCGACTCTGGAAGCGGATGTAATTTTGGCTTCCGGTGTGATTGGCAGCGCTATGGTGCCATCAGGTGCTTCAACTGGTGAACGCGAAGCGATAGAGTTACGTGACAATGACAAAGCCCGCTATTTGGGTAAAGGCGTTTTAACCGCAGTTAACAATGTCAATACTGAAATTCGCGCTGCGGTTATCGGTATGGATGTTGCTGACCAGGCAGGTATCGACAACAAAATGATCGCGCTGGACGGTACTGAAAACAAAGGCCGTTTAGGTGCCAATGCTATTTTAGCGGTATCTTTGGCAGCAGCTCATGCGGCGGCTAAAGAAGCGGGCGTGCCTTTATACCGCCATTTGAACACCAGCGGTAAATTCATTATGCCAGTGCCGATGATGAACATTATCAACGGTGGCTCACATGCTGATAACAGCGTTGATTTGCAAGAGTTCATGATCTTGCCGGTCGGCGCACCGACTTTCCGCGAAGCGATTCGTTACGGCGCAGAAGTGTTCCACAACCTGAGCAAAGTTTTAAAAGCCAAAGGCTTGGCGACTACCGTTGGTGATGAAGGTGGTTTCGCACCTAATTTGTCTTCTAATGAAGAAGCTATTGAAGTCATTCTGGAAGCGATTGAAAAAGCGGGTTACAAAGCCGGTGTTGATATTTTCTTAGGGATGGATGCAGCCAGTTCTGAGTATTATAAAGATGGCCGTTATGAATTATCGGCAGAAGGCAGAAGTTTCAACTCAGTTGAAATGAATGATTTCTTCGTCGAATGGGTTAATAAATACCCAATTATTTCTATCGAAGACGGCCTGGATCAAAATGATTGGACTGGATGGAAAGATCAAACCGAAAAATTGGGCAGCAAAATCCAGTTGGTTGGCGATGATTTATTCGTAACCAATCCAGCTACTTTAAAAGAAGGTATTGAAAAAGGCATTGCCAACTCAATCCTGATTAAAGTAAACCAAATCGGTACTTTAACCGAAACGCTGGAAGCAATTAACACAGCACATGCGGCCGGTTATACCGCGGTTGTATCACATCGTTCAGGCGAGACTGAAGACACTACCATTGCTGATTTAGCCGTTGCCACTGGCACAGGACAAATCAAGACCGGTTCTTTAAGCCGTTCTGATCGTGTTGCCAAATACAATCGCCTGATGAAAATCGAAGAAGAATTAGGTGACTTGGCGGTTTATGCAGGTCGTAGCGCGTTTAAAGTTCTGAAATAAGCAGACCAAAGGCGAAGGGTAAAGGATGAAAATCCTTGGCCCTTCGCCTTTTCTTTTATCTAGCCTTTCGTTTCATCCATGAAAATTCTCATTGCAATTATTCTGCTATTAATCATCCATTTCCAATACCGGATATGGTTGGGAGACGGTAGTTTTGCAGAAATTGAAGCTTATCAATTACACCTTGATGAGCTAAAAAAAGAGAGTGAGGAAAAGAGACAGCGTAATGAAGCCCTTTATGCTGAAGTACTTGATTTAAGAAAAGGCCAGGAAGCGATAGAGGAACGGGCTCGGGATGAATTAGGGATGATTAAGGAGGATGAAACGTTTTTTCATGTGTTGGAGTGATTAGGCGAAAGACTAAGGACGAAAGGCTAAGGGCTAAAAACACATCAAGCCAAAGCTGGTCGGGGTTTGCAACCCCGATCGAAACGTTTGAAAGCTTAAATAA
>CANNLO010000245.1 GCA_947505055.1 Methylococcaceae bacterium
ACTGGCTTGAGTGTAGCCACTCTGATCAAAGCCGTCGAAGCGGGCGTAGACAATGTAGATACCGCCATTTCATCACTGAGCATGACTTACGGTCACAGTCCCACCGAGACCATCGTCGCCAGCCTGGAACACACACCTCATGATACCGGTCTGAACCTGATCAAACTGGAACACATCGCCGCCTATTTCAGGGACATACGCAAAAAATATGCGCAATACGAAGGCAGTTTGAAAGGCGTCGATAGTCGCATTCTGATTTCCCAAGTACCGGGCGGCATGCTGACCAACATGGAAAGCCAACTGAAAGAACAAGGTGCCGCCGACAAATTCGACGAGGTCATGCTGGAAATCCCTCGTGTCCGGGAAGATTTGGGTTTTATTCCGCTGGTCACGCCGACATCTCAAATCGTCGGCAGTCAAGCGGTGATCAACGTCATGAATGGCGAACGCTACAAAAACATCACCAAAGAAACGGCCGGCGTTTTAAAAGGTGAATACGGAGCAACCCCAGCGCCAGTCAATAAAGCCCTGCAAGACAAGGTATTGAAAGGCGCACAGGCGATTAGCTGCCGCCCTGCCGACCTGATCGCACCGGAAATGGACAAACTGATTGCCGAGGTGCGGGAGAAAGCCCAGGCCGAAGGCGTAACCCTATCCACCAACATCGAAGAAGACGCGTTAATCAACGGCCTGTTTGCACAAATTGGCTGGAAATTTCTGGCTAACCGGGGCAATCCTGCCGCCTTTGAAGCCGCGCCGGATGCCGAAGCATTTGCTGCCGCCAACTCGGCTGCGGCAAGCCCGACGAATGCAGTCAACCCAAGCGTTCAGGCACAGTCGGAAACCTACACGGTCAATGTCGATGGCCGGAATTTTAGCGTCATCGTCGGCGTCAACAATGCAGCCCTGAGCATTCACCCGACCGCCATTGCTCCCCATACCGCACTGATAGCCAGCAGCGGCGCTACAGTTGAGGCACCGATGGCCGGCAATATTCTGAAAATCCTGGTTGATGTGGGCAGCATCGTTGCCGAAGGCGATGTCGTAGTCATCATGGAAGCAATGAAAATGGAAACTGAAGTGCGCTCCAAAACGACCGGCATCGTCAGCACTGTCTACGTCAAAGAAGGCAGTGCCGTCGCCGGTGGCGACGTGTTAATTTCGTTATAAGTAAGAAAATACAAACATTCTCCACGACGGCACGAAGAACACGAAGTCTTTAATCTATTGAATTATAGATACCATGATTAGATTAAGCTAAATCCTTAATCTATAAGAGGGGGTCTATAAAAAATCAATTCTTCGTGCCTTCGGGATGAATAATGCTTCCACATCCGCAGGACAAAAAGGCGGCCATCCGGTCCACCCAACATAATTTATTAAAGAGACCTCTGATGGAAAATCTCATTTCACTCTGGCATAGCACCGGTATTTACAACTTTACAGGCGGTCAGGTCTTCATGATGCTGATTGGCTTTTTGCTGCTGTTCCTAGCCATTAAAAAAGGCTTCGAGCCCTTGCTGTTATTGCCGATAGGCTTTGGCGCGATACTCAGCAATATCCCGGTTGCCGGTATCGCCGAAGAAGGCGGCATTTTGCACTATCTGTATTTCGGCATTAAAACCGGTTTGTTTCCGTTGCTGATATTCATGGGCGTGGGCGCAATGACTGATTTCGGCCCAATGCTGGCCAATCCTAAAACGTTACTGCTAGGTGCTGCGGCGCAATTCGGCATCTTCGCCTCGCTGCTGGGGGCGCTGGCACTGAATGCAATACCGGGGCTGGAGTTTACTTTAAGAGATGCTGCCGCGATCGGCATTATCGGCGGTGCCGACGGCCCGACCGCCATTTATGTTGCTTCAAAGCTTTCACCTGACTTGCTGGGAGCGATTGCAGTCGCCGCTTACTCGTACATGGCCCTGGTGCCGCTGATCCAGCCACCGATCATGCGCGCCTTAACCACCGAAGATGAGCGAAAAATCGAAATGCAGCAACTTCGTGTCGTCAGCAAAACCGAAAAAATTGTCTTTCCGTTAATGCTTCTAGTTATCTGCACCTTATTGTTACCGTCAGCGGCGCCATTGATCGGTATGTTTGCGCTGGGCAATCTGATGAACGCCAGCGGCGTGGTTGAACGCTTAAGCCAAACCGCGCAAAACGAACTGATCAATATCGTCACTATTTTCTTAGGCTTGGCGGTAGGTTCCAAGCTCAGCGCCGAAGCTTTTTTGCAGCTAAAAACCCTAGGCATCTTAGCCTTGGGCGCGATTGCGTTCAGCATCGGCACAGCAACTGGCGTGATCATGGCGAAAATCATGAACAGATTCAGTAGCACCCCAATCAATCCTCTGATTGGCGCAGCCGGCGTATCCGCAGTGCCAATGGCGGCGCGGGTAGTCAATAAGGTCGGACTGGAAAGTAACCCCCATAACTTCCTGCTGATGCATGCGATGGGGCCAAATGTTGCAGGGGTAATCGGCTCTGCGGTGGCGGCAGGGGTTTTGTTGAGTTTGGTTAAGTAAAACCCAATAAATCACCACAATTAAAGTCACATAAAGATGGCTCACTGGTGACACAGATCAGAAGGATAATCACGGATTAAAAAAGCGCAAGACAGGCTAGATTTTAAAAATATGAGTAAATCGGTCTGATCTGTGTTATGAGAGTTCCATTGCTCTATGTAATGATTGGTTATTGAACAAGCTCTATATTGATGATATTTGCAGCTGAAATGTTCATTACAAGCTCCCTAAGCAGTTGCTTTTAATGAACAGAATTCACTGGGTTTCCCGCTCTATTTTTTGACGCTGTTGCTCCGCTGCGTCCTTTAACCCTTGTTCGACCTGCTTGGCTTGTTCCAATGCTTCCCGCTGAGTCTTTAACAACCCTGTATCAACTGCTTTAATCGGCTTGTCATCTGTATCGCAGCCGACGACGGAAACCAGCATCAGCATCATTGCAACTTTAATTATCAAGTTCATTTTGCTTCCTTAATCGTAAAAAAATTATTTTCCCACAAAAATAACTTAACTTTTCAAAGAGATAACGACCTGCTAGCCATCAGCCTAAGGGGGGAGCAGGAAAACCAATACAAGGCATTGATTTACTTCTTGTCTTTCGTGGACTGACTGCGGTTTTTAGCTTAATCAGGTTAATTGACTCATTTCCGAAGCCTTGTTGTAATCGACCCCCACACTGATGATAAAGCTGCTAGCTTCTTCGATATTCATAGCTGATTTAATGACCTTAGATTTATCGACAATCACCGTAAAACCGGATGTAGGGTTAGGCGATGTAGGAACAAACAATACATACTTGTTCTCAAACCTGTTAGTCACATACGCCGGCGTCCAAAGGCCTTCTTTAGGATATTCAACATAAACTACTTCCTTGGAAATAGTCTGATCATGGGAAGAAAATATATTGATAACTTTTTTAAGTACCCGGTAAACCGTATTCATTAACGGAATCCGCTCGATAACCTGATCAAACACCGCAATCACCCAGGAACGCCCCTCTTTGACTAATTTATGGCCGATGTATACCAAAATAAAAAAACTAATCGCAAACACCAGAATCGTATAGAGATAATTATCCGCATAGACGTATACCAATTGAAATAAATCAGAGACCCGGTCTTTTACAAAAATCATTATCTGCAAAATAACGACAATAGGGATAACCGCCAATACCCCAATCAAAAAATAATTCAACAGCTTTTTAGTCAACTCGTTCATTTTTCTTCTCCAATACTATAAGGATGTCATGATTAGCGGGATGCCTGAAGCGAACAATAATACTGCAAATATCTTAATGTATTTTTCAGTATCGATCCCGTTTTAAAGTATTTCTTTGGTCAAAAAACATCAGCACTGCACTTTGAATTATTATCTTGTATATCACTGACACCATAAACGCACTAGCCATCAACAATAACCTTTCAAACTGACACGGACTTTGTTGTTTGGATATTTTTCACTGCTAATTATCGCGGATAGCATTGAGCCACAGCGTTACAGTCGCCACCAGTTCAAAGCCATCTTAATTTGACGACCGACTGTAACACGCTCTACCAACCCATAGAAAGCTTTACAGTCTTTTTGGCAGCATAAAACTATGGGTCAAGGAAACGATCATGATTATATTGCGATGACTGAACCGTTTGAAAAAAATCTCACGGCTATTATTGCGAGGCAAACTTCTAATATGTATTCATTCTTGGATATAGGCTAAGTATGAATGAAGCGTATGGTGTTCGGCGAGTGAAATTAAAATATGACAGGCTCCCATTACGGGCATTAGAACCTGTCAGTGACGCTACATCAAATCGAAAGTCATTGGCACCCTGAAATTAAGGGTAACATCTTGTGCATCGGTTGTGGTGCCTACTCCTAAAGATAAATTGAATGTAGACTTGGGGGTGTATTTGAACGAATAGCCAATCAGAAGCTGCCCAATATCCAAGGTACTCCCTGTAATTATTTCTCCATTAATATGAGAATCTAAAACATGTTTGTGCGAATACCCCAAACTGAACGATGAACGCTCATTAACACCGAAGCCCATACCAAAACTTACCCCTAACGCATTCCCTGGATTAAATTTACCAAAACCGGTTTTAGTTTCGGCGTTGTAGCTATAGCTAAGATTGCCAAAAAAAACAGCTGGATCCGTTGGAAAAAGAGCTGTAAGACTTGGCTGAAAACTGAAATATCCGGCACCTGTCGGCATTTCGCTTGCATATGAAAACCCGGCTATCCCCGTATCTTGTATATATTTAATGTCAAAAGGACTTTTTCCTGTGGGTGCCGTCGCAACGATATTACCGACAAGGATAGGCCAACCGCCGGATCCATTGTTAAGCTGATACCGAGCAGCAAACTCAAGATCACCAATACCGGTTCCGGTTGAATTGAACGCTGAATCATACGAAGAAGGACTAAGGTTAACCGGTCGTCCGAGTTGGCTTTGAGTACGGTATACATAAGGGACTCTGAATTCTAATTCCAGGCTATCCGTCACACCGTAACGCGCTCCCAAAGCGCCGATTAAACTGTGTTGTTTAATCTGACGAATATCAATGAGGCCAATAGCAATAGCAGGAAGAAAGGTATAGGCATTGAGATATACCCGGTTGTTACTGGTATAGCTATATGTCATTGCAGGCTCAACAACAATGTTGCCTTTTTTGGTTAACACGCCACCGACGGTATCGCTTAATCTGGGTAATTCTGGCGGCCTTGGCTTTTCTGTTGCTCCGGGAGGCGCCTGACCGACAGGCTTAGACGGAAGTTGACTGGACTTTGTTGAAGGCTCATTGATTTTTTTTGCCGAAACGATTGGAGGTTGACTTGCTGCCTGTTTGACCGGAACCTGATTATTTTCTGTGCCTTGATTTGTCAATGAATCAAGCCGCAATTTTAGTCGCTCCAGTTCTTTTCCTTGCTCGGCAATAATCTGCCGTTGTTGTTGAAATTCTTTTTGCTGCACGGCGAGTAATTTCTTGTATTCGGCCAAGGAATTATTATTCTTGCCTGTTTCTGCAAAACTATTGTTCACAAAAACAACACAACAGATATAAACAAACCACTTCATCACTCCGACCAAAAGAAATTTTCCGCCCCCAAATTTCATCCTCATGTTATTTTCCTTTTTAGGTCTCAAATTAATAGCAATTAATTCCCTGCGCTGTAATTTAGGATTGAACTTAACTGCAGCAATTAATAAGTCTTTAATTGTTCTTTCAACAAACTTTACTTTTAGCCTTTGGTATTTAACATTTATGAGCGAACAAAAATGCTAAATAAAGACATACATTATTAAATAAACAATTCGTCTAGATTTATATGTTATTGGCCCAATCCGGACAATCAGTATATGTACGTAGGTAGCAAGCCGTTTACTCTCGCTTTACGCAATAAAGCTTCATTTTATATTGAGAAAAACAGCTTCAAGTCAATGAATAAAAACATCTTTGTCTGCTTGTAAAAATTAGACGTTTTTCGCTCTTATTAGAAGTAATGTTTTATAAAATAATTTTTAAAATATCAGTGATGATTGTTGACGCTCAATCCTAAGCTCAGTGAAGTGAAGTGAATCGGAGAATAAACATTTATCAGTTAAGCAATGAGCAACCGATCGGGGCCGCCCACTGCAGTTTGCTGTTAAAGCTCTATTAACTTCCAGCTCTAACGTGCATTAGGTAGGATATAGTTATTAAAAAACATACTGCTATTATTTGAACTCAAACTCTTTAATTGGCTAAGGCCTATATTAATATCGGTAATATTCCTAATCACTTGATTATCCATATTATTCTGAATAATCACAGGACTCAACCCTACACCTACCAAATCTGGAGATTGATTCAGGGTCCCACTCTGAATCAATGAAACTGTATTGCTTGGTAATTGGAGCAATGAGGAAGAAATTACGACACCATTCAAAGAGGTCATTCTCGCCATACTAAAATCGATGTTCATGCCGTTGGGAAGGGCAAATCCACCTCTTAGTTGATCCAGCTCACTGTCAGTTGCACGCTCCCAATTATCAATTTGGGCAGCAGCATTATTTGAGACCCCATCCGCTAATACCTGATAGGCAAAGCTAAGACCTCCCCCTATTATTATGCAGCGCAAAGCCCTCAAGAATTTTCCGTAGACTTTAAATTTATATGCTTTCACGCTAAACACTCCTCTTAATTAAAAATCCCAATGCCCAGGCTGCAACATATTGAATTGACCTAAACTAGCTCGATCAACGGCTGAACCTAACGGCGCCTTGACCCTAAGAGCCCACTCTTGTTGATCTTGAAAATGCGTTGCTGCTACATCTTGTTTATCATGGATTAAAAATAGAATACGATTCCCCCACATGGATTCAAAATCATCGCGGGGCATTGCCTTTATTCCTACAGCGGGATCTCCCACCAGAACTTCCTGGTAAATATTCGGTTAACCTGCCAACTAAAATCACCCAGCTAGCTCGTGTTTGAATTTTCTCTCCAAGGGGTAAGCCCATACGTCCTTAATAGGGACACTCTGCTTACCAGATGGGCCGAGCTTCCCG
>CANNLO010000246.1 GCA_947505055.1 Methylococcaceae bacterium
GCCTATTCTAAACACATATTGATCCAACATAAAACATCAGGCAAATATGCCGGCTGTGTTCGTTTAGTCACTCCGCCCCCAGATAATCCAAAAGCTTTACTCCCTTTTGAAGCCAATTGCTCGCAATCCTTCGAACCCAAAAATATAGCTTTTTTACGGGAAGGAAACGCTATAAAGGTAGGTGAAGTTTCGCGCTTGGCAGTAGCATCCCAGTTTAGACTTAGAAAAAGTGATACAAAAAGCCCTGAGGGTATTAACACGGAACAACTGTTACTCGGAATAAGTAAAGAACAACTACGTTATTTTCCTCTCATTTCCGTTGTACTTTATTTTGCCGCCACTTCTATAGCAGTGCACCAACACCTTAAATATGCCGCCGTTATGATGGAACCGGCCCTGGCAAGGCTGCTAAGCCGTTCTGGGATCAGTTTTAAACAACTAGGCGAGCCCATGGATTATCATGGACAAAGAGCTTTGTTTTTCTCAGATGGTGCTTTTTTAAAAGCATTAGAACCTGATTTATTAGCGTTATTTCAAGATTTAAATCAACAACTTAAACATAATCTAAACTAACAGCTTAGCTCTGTATCCGTTTCAAGAAACAAAATACAGATTGATAGAATCACTTATAGAAAATTCCATGCAATCCTTTTAAAACTTAATAAAATTACCCATAAAGAAAAGGAAATTAATCATTGCCCTTCACTAAAAAGTAAAAAACAACAACTAAAAAGTACTCAATTTAAATAAAGCTTAGTTAAAAATATAAATTTGGTGGAAATATGAAAAGTTGTAAAAAATGTCTGATTTCTGAAGCCGTGCCAGAAATAACTTTCAACTCTCTGGGGAATTGCAACTTGTGTCAAAATTATCATTATGATAAAGATGCCGAAGAAGAGCCCAGGAAGGCAAGGGAAGCTGATTTTGAGACGGCCATTAAGGATTGTAGAAACAGGGGTGGATACGACTGTTTGGTGCCGGTAAGCGGCGGAAAGGATAGTATTTATCTTTTATATAAGTTAAAAGTAGAATATGGCTTAAGGGTATTGGCTTTTACAACCGACATTAATATTCCTCCCATCGCGTGGGATAATATTATCCGTACCTTGGATAAATTGGAAATTGATCACGCGATTTATCGACCATCCAAAAAATTCTATCAAAAAATTTTTAGATTTTTACTAAAAAATCAAGAAGAAAGAGGCGCTGTTTATACAGTTTCTTATGTATACGCACCTTTGTTTGAAGGAGATGCCATTAAATTGGCCATCGAAAAAAATATTCCCTTGGTGCTTGCCGGTTATTCACCTGGGCAGCCAGAACCGGAGAGAATGCTTTACGAGTTTTCCAGAAAGCTGATTTCTGAAATAGACTGGACACCACCTGCATTAAAAGCCTGTGCCGATTTTGACGCCCAAGAGCTATCGCGTTTTTTTAATCCAAATAATTATCCTAAAGGGACTCAATTCCCACGCTACTTAGCCCCTTATCACGCTTGGCAATATAACCAGGAAGAAATTATGCGCAAAGTCGTTGAGCTGGGTCTGGTCAAATCCGGCAAATATGCCAGCCCCATTTTTAGCAATTATCCAATCAATTGGTTGTTGATGTATTCTGATTTGAAGCATTTTGGCTATAACCCTTATCTTCCAGAGTTTGCAACTTTGATACGTGAGGGTAAAGCCAATCTTCAGCAGTGGAAATTATTGTTACCCATTATTGACTTCATGATAAGACATAAAGTATTTTTGGGTAAAGAAGTTAAAACAAGTCTTCAGTGGCTTGAAATGTCGGAAGATGAACTGGTTATTAATCAACCCAAAGGCGTATACGATCCACCTTTAACAACCTAAAGAGGTGAGTATGATTGATCAACACTCGCTACCTGAGCTGTTAAAAGCCAGGGCAAGGGAAACGCCACAAGAAGTTGCGCAGTGGTTTCTCGATAATGAAGGTGGTTGGTTATCGATAAGTTTTCATGGTTTCTATCAGGAGGTCGTTGATTTAGCGTGGAAATTAAAAGCACTGGGCATTAATAAAGGCGATGTTATTGCAATTATGGCAGCGACAGGGCGCCAATGGGAATTGATTCATCATGCCATTTTATCTCTGGGCGGTGTAGTTGTTGGTATTGATCCAGGAGAAATACCCGGGCAATTGGAAGCAATCGTAAACATTGCGGGTATTCAAACCTTGGTAATTGATCGTTTGGAACGGCTCGACAAATTCGACGAAGACATAAAAGCGCAGTTTAAATTAATTATCACTTTTGACGAAAAGGCTATCGAAAGTGAAAGTGCAAAAGCGATATTTATCAATATTCCCAATAGACAGGCTGGAGAACTGAAAAAAAAACCACTACCTGACGTAGTAAATCCCGAAGATGTTGCAACCATTATATTTACTTCCGGAACGACAGGCGCACCAAAAGGCATTGCCTACCGGCATGATCAAATTATTGCAGCCGTCGACGCAATTTTACAAACTTATCCGGAACTTGCCCAATTACCTTGCCATTTGGCTTGTTGGTTGCCGCTTTCTAACCTGTTTCAGCGAATGGTTAATTTGTGTGCAATCGCCAGTGGCGCCGAAGTTTACTTCGTTGAGCAACCGCAAAAAATTATTGACTATCTCCCGCAAATTAACCCGCACCTATTTATTGCTGTTCCCCGTTTTTATGAAAAACTTTATCAGGGTTTTGAGGTTGAGCTGAATCAGAAGCCGGAAATAGTTGTCCAATGCCTTCGGTATTGTTTGATCGCAGGCGAAAGTAATTCTCTGATAGGCAAGCTATTCAGGAAAATTAATTCTCACCTTTTCAAGTCGTTCACGGCGTTATTTGGCAGTAATATTCGATATTTGGCTAGTGGTTCTGCTCCAATGCCGTTGTGGTTGTTAAAACGTTTTGATGCGATGGGTTTGTTGATTCTCGAAGCTTATGGATTGAGCGAAAACGTAGTGCCTATTGCAGCCAATCGGCCTACAGCTTACCGATTGGGTACAGTTGGAAAAGCCTTGAAAGGTAATTCCATAATACTGGCTGAAGATGGTGAATTACTGGTAAAGGGCATAGGTGTTTTTAATGGCTATTTGAAAGATCAGCAGCATGATCACAGTCTAAGTAAGGATGGTTATTTAGCGAGCGGTGATTATGCGGAAATTGATTCACAAGGTTTTATTCATCTAACTGCACGTAAATCGGAAGTGTTTAAAACATCAACAGGGCGAAAAATAGCGCCTGTTGAAATTGAGGCACTGCTTCATCATGACTTTAGGGTTGAACACGCGGTCGTTTTTGGTGAAAGCAGAAAGTTTCTGGTTACCTTAATTACTGTCGGTGCTTCACTATCTAATAATGAAGCTGAGACCATTGCGTATGCGCAAAAAATAGCGACGGCATTGGCGCAATGCATATCAGATTTACCGGAATATAAGCGGCCTGTGGGGGTGGTTTTATGTTTTAGAAACCTTTCTATTGAGCAGCAAGAGCTGACGGGTAACCTGAAGATCCGGCGCAAGGCTATTCAGCAGAATTATGGGGTATGGATAGATGAGTTGTATAACGCCTTGGACGATCCTCAATCAGTTATACATCGCCAGCCTTTATTGATTGACCCCAAAATTGTGTTGCTGAAGCTTTAGCTTTAGTATCCTTTAATCTAAAAAATTATATTGTAATTAAGGTGCTTCTAATGGCAAAAAAATATTTTGTGACGGGTGCGACCGGTGCTATTGGGAGCGCATTGATTCCCCTGTTGCTGGAAGATCAAAATAATCAGGTTTGGGCGCTTATGCGTGCGGATTCTTGCGATCATCTAACAAAGCGATTGGAAGAGCTGATTACTTTTTGGGAAATGGATTGTGATCAGGCGCAAGATGCGCGGCGGCGAATTATCCCGTTACAGGGTGATACTGATCAAAGTAAATTTGCTTTATCTGAGGGTGTTTATACAGAAATAGCCAGTCAATGCACCCATATTATTCATTGCGCAGGCGTGGTAAGAATGAATTTACCGCTGGCAGTGGCGCGGCGGCATGCGCTTGGTTCCGCGCAAAACATCGTTGAACTGGCGTTAGCCTGCCAGGCATCTGGGTCATTGCAAAAAATTGAATACGTTAGCACAGTTGGAGTGGCTGGCAGGATGTCCGGCATAGTGCCGGAAACCTGGATTACCCAACCCAGGGAATTTCATAATACTTATGAGCAATCCAAGGCAGAAGCCGAGGATTATTTACGTGAGCAAATTGAGCGACACAATTTGCCTGTGACTGTGCATCGGCCGAGCATGGTGGTAGGCGATTCAAAAACAGGCAAAATCATTCATTATCAGATTTTTTACCATATCTGTGAGTTTTTGACGGGTAACAGGACTTTTGGTTTGCTGCCGTTTGTGGGTTCAGCGGTACTGGATACTGTGCCCGTGGATTATGTTGCTCAGGTTATTAAGTTCTGTTCAGGCCGTGAGGAGATGGCGGGGGAAATTATGCACTTATGCTCGGGTTATGATGCTATCAAATTAACCGAGTTAAGGTTGCTTGTTAGGAAGATGCTGAAGCAGCATGGTAGAAGATTGCCGGTATTGATTCCGTTACCGGTAGAGCTTTTTAATGTATTGATAAAGTGGGTCACGCCGCTGTTGAGTGCGGACTTGCAACGGGCTGTTAAGACCGTTCCCTATTTTCTGGATTATTTGGGGGATAAACAGATATTCGATAATAGCGGTACTTTGCTTTTGCTAAAAAGTCAATTGGAGGAAAGCTATTCAATGAGTAATTGGGATTATCTTGTTAATGTTTTAAAAAGTTATTTGGACTAAATTTATACAAAGGCTGTATATCCATAAATAAAACCACCTATAGAATACAAGAAACCATAGGTGGTTAAAATGAGTGTTATATATAACGCTTATGCATTTATGCTAGATGTGTTTTTGCGACGACTTGTAAAGCCCAATCCTATAAGGCCTGCACCGATTAAAAATAGGCTGGATGGTTCAGGTACATTGTTAGTCTGAAATACTGTTGATCCTTGATCATCTTGGAAATTTACCGTTTGTATTCCTGTTGAGTAAACAGCCGTAGTACTTAAAAATTTAGCTGACGCTGTAGTTATCGTTAAGTATTGAAGTGCATTGACTATAGACGCGCCGCTTGCATCACGTATCCAAGCATCGCAATTGGTAGTGCAAGGAGCGATTGTATTATTAATGGCAGCTATTAGCGCTACATCACCTATTGCTTGTCCGACAGCAAATTGAATAGCGGTTGCACCGCCGGCAATGAAACTCAGAGAGCTAATATTCGTGCCGGTGCCTGGAGTACCCGAAATGAACGCGGCATCGCCATACAGGTTGATGATGCCAGAGGTAAATTGTACATCAAATTGTGTATTCAAAACGTTGTTGAGCGTGTTATCTGCATTTATAGAAATAGGATTTGTGATGTTTGCAAATACACCATTAAGTTGCACGTCTAATCGGTAATTTCCAACAAGATCAAAACTTGTTGGACCGCCACCTAGTGATGAGCTAGAGACATAAAAGCTAACTATTTCAGTAAAAGTATCATCACCTGCCGTCATTGTTTTATCGGCACCCAAATTTTGAGTTGCGCTGTAAGATCCAGTAGTTGAAGTCAAGTCAAGTTGATCGGTTGTTACAAAAGAGGAAGTTTCAGGATTCCAGAATTGTAATATATCTGCCTGCGCGTTTGCCAGTGGTAACGAGAGCAAGGCGGCGCTTATGATTAAGGCTTTAGTTGTTTTCATAGTAGTTCTCCAAGATTTATTATTAATGTACTTCAATAATCATATAGCATTAATTATGCCAGCCTTGCTTGACAGAACTTTTGTGTGGCTAAGAATAGCTATTACATTGGCTTTTGAGCGTTGCAAAAATTTAAATGCATCTTTGTGCTTGTAAGACTCGATTGATCTTAAATTGAGCCGGCTTTCTGTCATCGCCTCTGGCAATAGGCTATACACGCCGCGCCCGTTCGTCATTGAGTTAAGCATCACTCAGCCCGGCATTTGTCGCCACGAGGTATTGGGTTGAGCATTAATTTTATCGCTTAAATTATAAAGTGTAAAAAATCCTGACACCTAAGTTTGCAGGTTGAGCTATGTAGCGCGTAACCAGGCGTGGCGGGCTACAACTGACGCCTGATCGAATCCACGGAAATGCCTGTTTCCCCAGGGCTTGGGCGGTATTTATGCTCCGAAGCGTGACGGGGTTTGCAACCCCGTCACTCACATTTTGTGAGTCGCTGCGGAGTTCAAACGCTCCGGTCGGGGTTGCAAACCCCCGACCGGCCGAGGCAATAATCTTATCGCTTAAATTATAAAGTGTAAAAAATCCTGACACCTAAGTTTGCAGATTGAGCTATGTAGCGCGTAACCAGGCGTGGCGGGCTACAACTGACGCCTGATCGAATCCACGGAAATGCCTGTTTCCCCAAGGCTTGGCCGGTATTTATGCCCGCTAACTCGTTTAAATGAAATCTAACTAGCTGTTTTATTTGTAAATTCAAAAAGTGTAAAAAATCCTGACACCCTAAGCTCGCAGATTGGTTCAGATAATGCGCCAACCGATGCTTGTCGTCCGATTTGCCGGGTTATGGCTAATGCCGACCGATCTATGAAACTGACCGGATATTAAGGGGTTAAGCGGTTTTTTATGCGAAGCGTGACGGGGTTTGCAACCCCGTCACTCACATTTTGTTAGTCGCTGCGGAGTTCAAACGCTCCGGTCGGGGTTGCAAACCCCCGACCGGCCGAGGCAATAATCTTATCGCTTAAATTAAAAGAGACCTTTGCGCGATGGACCTTTATTAGCCCAACAGTAATCCCTCCCTAGTAAATATCTACTAATAAACCATACTCTACTAGTACCTATAATAAGCGTTAAATTTATCATTGTTCACAGGCATAAAGCATTAGCTTTAATTTTCCATCACTAATTATTTTCCAACTACTATGAATTTTATAAAAAAAATGACTGGATGGCTTTTCGTATTGGCACTGGGTGCAATGCCCGGCATAAGTCAGGCTAA
>CANNLO010000247.1 GCA_947505055.1 Methylococcaceae bacterium
ACCACCAAGACCTCCTCCCATTGGCAAATTTTTCTCTACTTCAATACAGACACCTTGATCACATCCCGTTTCTTCTTTTAGCAGTTTTGCCGCTCTAATTATTAAGTCATCATTTTCAAGAACACCCGGAATAGCTTTTTTTAAAGATACCCCCCCATCATTAACCGGATGAAATGTTAACCAATCACATAAGTCTATAAATTGAAAAACAGTCTGCAACAGATGATAACCATCATCTCTTTGGCCAGTAATACGCAGCATCAAATTTATTTTTGCCGGTGCAGGACATCTTTGCCCCCAAACATACTGACTAGTTTTTTTTTGTGTCATTTAAAATCCAATTATTTATAATCAATTTTAATTTAATCTTATTGTTCGTTATTGTTACTTTGCGAGGCATTAGACCCCCATCTTCAATAACTAGCATTTGTGCAAACTCATTTAACCAACCAGATTGATCAAAACCCATTTCCGTATCCCGGTATTGACTATTTGGTTCTGGCAATCCCACAACCCAATACTTTAAACTTTGAACTGGCACGAACATACCAAGTTGTGCATTTATAAACTCATCGGGCTGTTTTGATGACTTGACATCTCTCCCCCCTCGATCTATTTCAACCCTATCACCTGTCAATGTAATTATGACGGCTCCCTGACCTAAAGGACCGGATATCTTGATCTTTTCAACCTCAGAGTCATGATCCCAAGTTATATTTGCTGACCATGAATCTTTTTGCCCCACCAATGCAATTCGGCCTTCAAATGACCATTGATCCAATTTATATAGATTTAATCTGGAAGCTCTTGAATACTTATTCCCGTTTTCGACTGGATTACTTGCACAGGCTGTCAATAATAAAAGAAATAGGCCTAACAGTAATTTCAACGCAGCCATCATCAGCTTATTCTTCGCCACTCAATATTCTTTTTTTGAAATCCAGTAAATATTCATCTAATGGCGCTTTTTTAAAAGACTCGTTAAATATCTTTTTGGCTTCACTCTTTTTGCCAAGAGCCCATAAAACCTCAGCTAAATGAGCTGCTATTTCATTTTCCTGCTGTTTTGAATAAGCTAGCTCAAGATATGACAAAGCCTTGTCAAGCTTCCCCTGCTTAAACAGCAGCCAACCATAACTATCCATAATTACAGCTTCATTGGGTTGTAATTTAAGCGCATGTTGCAGGTATTTTTCTGCATCACTATAACGACCAACATTTTCCAGTAAGCTATACCCCAACGCATTTAATGCCTCAGCGTCATCTGGATTTTTTAATAATATTTTTTTGAGATCAATCTCAAGCATATCATTCTTATTAAGTCGCTCAGCGACAAGAGCCCGCGTGTATAACAAATCTCTCTGCTCTGGATCGGAAATCAAAGCTTCAGTTAACAGCTTTAAGCTTTTCTCGTATTTCTCTTGCTGACCATAGACCCCAACCTGCATTAATATCAAACGATTCTTTTGCTTTGGAAACTTACCCATCAACAAATTCAATCGCTCTTCAGCCTTTTCATATTGTTTATTTTTTACCAAAATTGAAACTGATGAAATAGCTGCATCAAAAACGAACGGCCCATCAGTTACCTTATCAAACCAAGCCATAGCCTTTTCTAAATGATCTCTTTTTTCTTCAATTTTACCTAAATAAAAAGCTGCCTGCATTTTCCATTCATCTTCGCTCAATAACAGCTTAAACTGCTCTTCGGCTTTCTCATCATGATTCAATTGCAAATGCACCAACCCAAGTGCAATCTGGCTTTCAGCATCCTTAGGATTTGCCAAAACCATACCTTGATATATTTCTACAGCCGCTTCATAGTCTGATGCCTTTATCAACACCTGAGCCAACAGTTTCTTAAATTTATCATTACCAGGATATTTAAGGTCTGCAGTTTTTAACAATGCTTTGGCTTTATTCAAATCACCTGAGAACACCGCTATCTGAGCCTGCAACACCAAAGCTTTATCCCAGTCAGGCTGAATACTCAGGACTTGCCTGATCTTACTTTCAGCCAGAGCATTATTTTTAAGCTCCAATGCCAATAGCGATTGAACAAAATAAACAACGGCTTGCCCCGGATTTTTGCTTGCTACGTCATCCAACACTTCAGACATAAAATTTGCCCGACCATCTCGCTGCAAAACATTGGCCAATTCAAGCGCCGTATTTTCAAAGCCAGCCGGATCACTTTTTAACAAGGTAGTTAAATGTTCAGCTGCAATTTTTTTATTTCCGGTTCTTAAGGCTGATAACGCAGCTATTTTCCTCGCTGTAGAATTGCCATTATCTTGTTTCAACCATAAAGATACCGCCTCATCTGTTTTATTGCCATCCTTCATATACATAGCAATCTTGGCAGCTCTTTCTGCAAATCGCGGATCCTTGACTCGCTTTGCAACCTCCATATATCCTTCCAGCGCTATTGCATATTGCCCTCTTTGCCCCGCAAGCTCTGCCGCCATCAGCATATACATCACATCTGGATCTATTGCCGTTTTCACTTCGTTTGTGTGAACTTTCTCTTTGGGTTCGGCTATTTTGACAGGTTCAACTACCTCTTCCTTAGTACCCGGTTCTTCTGGGGATAGAGCGCAACCACTAACTAAAATGAAGATTATCACTGAAATAGATTTAAAAATTAACACACCATCGTCCTATTTGTTTCGTAAACATATTTTGCAATAGATTAGCAGAAAAACCAGCTGAGTCGGACAGCTGATTTATTCCATTTGGATAAACTCATTATTTTTCTTAGAATACACTGACATAATACATGTATTAAGGTTGAAGGTAAAAGGCGCAAGATTCATGAATTGCGATAAAAAACCCAGCCTTTTATCTTACACATTGCATTTTTACCTTAAACATTAGCGTATGACACTTCTTGCCGTTGGGATTAATTACAATACCGCTCCGGTTTCCATCCGTGAGCGCCTGTCATTTCCCGCCGAAATTTTAGCTTCTTCACTTCAGGAATTATGGCGCATCAAAGAAATCAGTGAAGCAGCCATACTATCAACTTGTAACCGGACAGAATTCTATTGCACTTCCACAACTGCAAACAAACAAGTTCTAATTGACTGGGTAGCCAAACGCAAACAAATCAATGCTGATGATTTCACCCCATATCTATACTGCCACACCGATAGTGAACTGATTCGCCACATGTTTCGTGTCGCTTGCGGACTGGATTCCATGATCCTTGGCGAGCCGCAAATTTTGGGACAAATGAAAACCGCCTACCAGGCAGCCTACGATGCAGGTACGCTAGGCAAACGCTTAGGTAAACTTTTCCAACACACTTTTACGGCGGCAAAAAAAGTACGTACGGATACTGAAATCGGATCAAGCTCTGTATCGGTAGCTTTTGCCGCAGTGCAACTGGCACAACAAATCTTTGATAAACTAAGCGAGCAAACCGCACTTTTAATTGGTGCCGGCGAAACTATAGAACTTGCCGCACGCCATTTATCACAACAAGGAATAGGCAAAATAATTGTTGCCAACCGTACTTACGATAAAGCTCACGCACTTGCCATTCAATTTAATGGCTATGCCATCGCCTTATCCGAATTACCCGCCCATCTTGCCGAAGCAGACATTGTTATTTCTTCAACCGCCAGCCAGCTTCCTATTCTTGGCAAAGGTCGAGTTGAAAGTGCTCTTAAAAAACGTAAACACAAGCCAATGTTTATGGTTGATCTTGCTGTGCCCCGTGATATAGAAGCTGAAGTTGAGCAACTCAGAGACGTATATTTATACACTATCGATGACCTGCAAAACACCATCGACCAGAACATGAACTCACGACGTTTAGCCGCAGAAAAGGCCGAAGAAATCATTGATATTCAGGTCGACTATTTTATTAACTGGTTAAGAGCTCAAGGCGCTCAATCAACTATTCAAGATTATCGCTATCAGGCTGAGCAATCACGTGATGAAGCATTACAAAAAGCCTTGGCTTTACTTAAAAGTGGCGTTCCCGCTGAACTCGCTCTTAATCGTCTGGCTCATAGCTTGACCAACAAACTTCTCCATACACCCAGCGCCCAAATCAGAGCCGCCGCCGAAAATGAACGCCATGATTTAATCGCCGCTGCCCGTGAAATTTTTAAACTAACTAACTCTTGAGTTTTAATTCCTACTTTTAATGAAACAATCCATACAACACAAACTTGAAAACCTGTGCGAACGCTATGACGAAATTGCAGCGTTACTTTCCGAACCTGAAGTTCAAAGCAATCAAAATAAATTTCGCTCGTTAAGCCAGGAATACGCTCAGATTAACCCTTTGGTCGATTGCTATAAACGCTATCAACAAACGCTCGATATGCTTGCCTCCGCCAAAGAGATGGCCAATGACAGTGATCCGGAATTAAGGGAAATGGCCAAAGAAGAAATCAACGAAGCACAAGATCAACTTGAAAACATTGATCATGAATTACAAGTTTTGTTACTCCCCAAAGATCCCAACGATAATCGCAATATTTTCATAGAGATACGCGCCGGAACGGGCGGAGATGAAGCGGCAATTTTTTCCGGAGATTTGGCGCGCATGTATCAACGTTATGCTGAACGCAAAGGCTGGCAAACCGAAGTCATCAACGAAAGTCACGGCGATCATGGCGGCTACAAAGAAGTAATACTTCGCGTATCAGGAAAAGACGTTTATTCCCAATTAAAATTCGAATCCGGTGCTCACCGGGTACAACGTGTACCGGAAACCGAGTCGCAAGGCCGGATCCACACTTCGGCCTGTACAGTCGCCATCATGCCGGAAGTTGACGAAGTTGATGCTATCGACATTAATCCTGCTGATCTAAAGGTCGACACTTTTCGCGCCTCTGGTGCTGGCGGACAACATATCAATAAAACTGAATCGGCGATTCGCATTACCCACGTTCCTACTGGTGTGGTGGTGGAATGCCAGGATGAACGCTCTCAACATAAAAACCGTGCCCGGGCCATGTCCCTGCTGGCTTCGCGCCTTTTATCCGCTGAACAGGAAAAACATCATGCAGAACAATCCGCAACCCGTAAACTGCAAGTTGGTAGTGGTGACCGTTCTGAACGCATTCGCACTTACAACTACCCACAAGGCCGATTGACCGATCATCGTATTAACCTGACTTTATATAAACTTGATGACATCATGCAAGGAGGCCTTGAGCACGTCCTACAACCACTGATAAATGAGCATCAGGCTGAATTGCTTACCCAACTGGGCGAAGACTAAGTCTATGCTTAGCATAACCTCTGTATTGAAGGAGGCTACTGAATTACTGTCCGATGTATCCGATTCCGCCACACTTGATGCAGAGGTCTTATTGTGTGTGGTGCTTAACAAACAACGCTCCCATCTTCGTGCCTGGCCAGATAAAATTTTAGAACATAACCAAGTCAAAGACTTTCACGTATTACTTAAGCAACGCCAACAGGGCATCCCAATTGCCTACATAACTGGCAAGCGAGAATTCTGGTCACGAGATTTCCTTGTAACACCTGACGTTTTAATCCCTCGACCAGATACCGAATTGCTTATTGAACTTAGCTTAAAACTCTTAACTACCGATTCAGAGGCAAAGATTATTGATTTGGGTACTGGTTCGGGCATTATTGCCATAACACTGGCCGCTGAACGCCCCAATACCAAAATCAGCGCCATCGATTTTAGTACCAGCGCACTTGACGTTGCCAAAAAAAACGCGGCTACACACCATATTAAAACAATTTCATTTTATCAAAGCGATTGGTTTTCCAATGTTCCCGATTCACTATTCAATCTAATTATCAGTAACCCACCTTACATAGCTGAGCATGACGCCCACCTTTGGCAAGGTGATCTGCGTTTTGAACCACTAAACGCTTTATGCGCTGACGAGCATGGACTTAAAGATATTAAAATTATTGCCGAAAAGGCACGCAACTATCTTGATGCCAATGGACACTTGCTGATTGAACATGGCTACGATCAATCACATCAAATTCAAACTATTTTTAAAAATTTAAATTACACTAATGTTCAAACATACAATGATCTCTCCGGGCAGCCTCGTGTAACCCATGGACAATGGAATTTAACGTAAGCTATCTTTACGAATTGCCAATTAATCAATCAACCTTGAATCCAAATTTATGCCCCAAGAGCCAATCCAAATTTCCCGCAAAATAACCAACCAACTCCTGCATCTTGCGCAGACATCTCCTGACGTTGAGATATGTGGCCTTATTGGCAGTAGAAATGGACAACCTTGCAGGTGCTACCCTATTATCAATGTCGCCGAACAACCTCAGCAACGTTTCCAGCTTGACGCCAGCCAGCAAATTTCCGCCATGGTTTCAATGCGCGATTCTGGAGAAGAGCTGTTTGCCATCTATCACTCTCACCCGACCTCGCCAGCAACACCTTCAATCAACGACTTAACACTTACAGCCTATCCGGAAGCACTAAATCTGATTATTTCACTTAATACCAAGGGTGTATTAGAAATAAGAGGATTTAAACTTAATCATCAATCAGCAGAAGAATTAGAATTGTCCTTAAGCGCTTAATCTTACTTGTTAAAACCAGTTTTTATTAGACGAATGCCTTTGGCCTCATAGTCAAAATTGATCTTGAAGCCATTTATCTGTATCGAACTTCTACAGCTCCATTCCCCACCAATGCCTTTAATCTGGCAACTAACTCATCCGTAGGATGGACACGCCACTCATCACCCAACTGTAAACTGGCTTTGGCAAACGCAGACCTATAATTGACACCAACCGGGCAGTGACCGCCTTTAAATGGTTCAAGGGTTGCCATCAGTTTCGCAACAAATTCCGACTCTACTAGTTCTGCAACATTCCAATCCAACTGCATACTTCGGGCAAATACTTCTCGGGCCTGCTCCATGCTGTAAAGTTTTTCGACCGTTAAACGCAAAGTTCCCAAATAATCATCTACGCCCAAGGCACCTTCAGCGATCAACAAACTATCTTTTGAAAATACTCCCCGATATTTCTCATAAACATCGCCAAATGCCGCAATTTC
>CANNLO010000248.1 GCA_947505055.1 Methylococcaceae bacterium
AGCTATCTACACCAGTAACTTTACTCCTTCTCCAGCGGGAGAAGGCGGGGATGAGGGGAATCAAAATAAGTTTTTTCTTCATTTTAATTTCCCCTCACCCAACCCTCTCCCGCTGGAGAGGGCTTCTTAACTTAAGTCAATAATACAATCCCCCCATAATTCGTTACAATCGGTAATTCTGATTGGGACAGCTTATTTGCTGATGAAATTTTTTACTTAAGCCTTTAATTAAAGACAGCAATCATTGCGCCATAAACTGAATGATACCAAGCAAGAATGGCAACTAATAGATATATTAATTATTAATCATTTACTTATAATGTCATTTATCTTTACAGCGGGAATTTTAGAGGATTGAAACACCCGGAAAAAAGTATTTATTCTCGGGTTGCATGTATCAGTTTGGTGCGAAAACTTGTTTTTTGCACCGTTTACACCACCCAAAGGAATATGTATGTAATGTAATCTAGCTCATAAATTCCGTTAGAAAAACAGAACACAGATGATGTGAATCATCCGTGTTCCATTATAAAGTCAGCGCAGCTACCCTATCGCTATTTCTGTTGCTGATAGTATTGGCCTAGCTCTTTGATTTCAGTCTCGCTCAGCTGCTTGGCTATCAGCCGCATGCGGCTGTAGACATCGTTATGGCGTTGTCCGGTTTTATATTCCAACAGCGTTTTGACCAGATAATCCTCCCGTTGACCTGCTAACGCGGGAATATCCATTTTTTCACCCTGGCCATTCGCACCATGACAAACAAAGCATGGCGGAATAATGCGTTTGCCATCGCCTTGTTCAACCATCTTCTCAGCTTTGGCTGAGGACCGATTGCCGGAACCGCTAGCCGGTTTTAACGTGCTAAACCAAGCCGCGAGATCCGCCGCATCCTGCTCGGAGAGTCCTTGGGCTGTCGCTGTCATGATCGGATTATTCCGTTGGTCTTTGGCATAATCACGCAGCTGTTTGTAGGTGTAAGTAGCCAATTGCCCTGCCAGGGAAGGGGTTTCAGGCATCGCACTGATACCTTGCTCACCATGACAGCCGGCACAAGATTGAGCCAGCTCTTTGCCTTTTGCAGCATTACCGTCCTTAACAAAACTTAGCGTTTCCGGTGTCCAGGCAATACTGGATGAGGAACCGGCAAAAACAACAGCCGGTGCAATTAGCGCCAGGAAATAGATGATTTTTTTCATGTTAGTGTCCCCATGCGCTTGAACCAAAGGTGTCCATAAAAAAGAATTGCAATATTGGAAAGCCAAAACTGATCGCCATCAACACCGCGATGACCTTATTCCAAAACGTCAAACCATTCAGATATTCGGGCAGCACACCAACCTTATGGATGGGTTCGGCATACTCCACCTCGGCTGCAAATTCTCCAGTAAAAGGTGCTAATTGCGTTTTGATCAGGTTGTAAATCAATAAACAAGCCGAACCCAGCAAAATCATGCCCCCCAAGATCATCATCAATTCGTAAGGCTTCCAGGACAAGGTCAACAGGTTATTGTAGGCCACCGTGGAAATCCGCCGGGGCTGGCCTAGCAAACCCAGTACATGCCAGGGCGTGGTCAAGATGCTCATGCCGATAAACCAGGTCCACAACTGAACCAGAGCCATAGGAGTCGAGAAGAGCGGCTTTCCAACCAGAATAGGCCATAAGTAATAGGCAATAGCAAAATACATGATGACCGTGGTGCCGGCGAAGATCAGATGGAAATGTCCGGGTACCCAGGCGGTATTGTGGATCATCGCATTCATCGCATAACTGGCATTAACAATGCCGCCAAAGCCGCCGAAGATCAGCATCAGCAACGACAGAATAACCGCCAAAACCATAGGATTGGTCCAGGGCAATGTGCCTATCCAGCCGAATAAGCCTTTGCCACCGCGCAGTCTTCCAGCGATTTCCAGCGAGGCGATGACCGTAAAGCCGGTCACCAAGGTAGGCAAAGCCACGACGAACGTGCCTATGCCGTGCAACAATTTCCAGCCCTTAGCCTGCTCAGGATCCATGTACAAATGATGAAAACCGATAGGCAAGGCAAATACCGCCAACACAATAAACGCCATTCTGGCCATTTCATCACTGAACAAAAAGCCACCGGCCTGTTTTGGCACAAACACATAAAACGCGGTATAGGCAGGTATCAACCAGAAATACACGATAGGATGCAGGGTCCAGGCAAACAAGGTTCTGGACAAGCCCGGGTCTATGGTATCTATCCAGCCCAGCGAAAATGGAATCAATTGAAACAACACTTCCAAGGCCACACCCGCGCTGGCCCATAACCACAACAACGCATTGGCTGCCGTTGCAAACATCGCCAAAGGCACATTTTGTCCGGGATTGGCCTTTTTCCATTGCGTGAACATGACCAGCATGATTACGCACCAGATCCAGGAACCCACGACCAGCAAGGTTGCGCCTATATAAAAAGCCGCGTGCGCCACCATCGGCGGATAAAAGGTGTACAGCACCGAAGCTTTGCCCGACAGCAATGGAATAGCCGCCAGAACTACGCCAAATAAAGCCAGATAGAACGCCCCCCAAGCCAGCGGTTTATTCCACACCGGTTGTTTCAGACTGGTGCTTGCAATCGTGTAGCCAAAGCCCATGATAAAGAAGGTCGTCAACACAAACGCCATTAACACGCCATGGGTACTGACCGAGGCGAAATACACTGTGGGTGAATCCAGGGCAGCAATGAAGCCACTGCGCTCCAGCACCTGATATTCGCCCATAAAACAGGCCACGATAAAGGCTGCAAAAGCCACCCACAGATGACTCAAGGCCAGTTTTCTTTCTGCTGCATCATTCATTGTTTGATCCTCCGTTGGTGGCAGGCGCCATCGTGTTAAGCTGGGCCGTCCAGTCCTCTTTGGCAATAACGGAAATATTGCTCCACATATGGTTATGGCCCAGACCGCAATATTCATTACACAACAGCGGATACTCGCCGGGCTTCGGGAAAGTAGTCGTTATTTCGGCCACATAACCGGGCACTATCATCGTGTTCATATTGGTCATAGGGATATGTACGCCGTGTAAAACATCCATACTGACCCAGCGAAAAGTAATGGCGGTTTCGGCCGGCACATCAATATGTTTAGGGAAGAAAGAATAGCGCCCGGCAACCATACGGACCACGACATTGCCTTTATCATCGACTTTAACGCCCAAGTTTTCTTCGGCAAATTCCTCGCTTAAATGCAGACTGGCCGAATCGATGGTTTCCACTTTACTGGGTGGATTAACGCCGTGAAATAATGCGTCCATGGTGATAATACCGACCATTAACGCAATAACAATAATGGAAATAGCTATCCATTTTCGTTCCAGATGATCGATATGGATAGCACGTAGTTGTTTGACTATCTCTCGATAAAGTTGCGTATATTTGGCTTTAAGAGCTGCGATTTGCATATCGTCTCCTAGCCGCGCGGCAAAAATACGCCGTAATACAAAAACAGCCAGGCTAAGACCATTCCACCCACCACTGCCGACATTAACGCAAAAGTCCCGACCGGGGAGCTTTCGATAATGCTTCTACGTTGTTCTTCTGTCATCGGTTCCATAGTTACCCCCATAAATATTAATAATACCCAATAATCCCCACATAATTTGCAGGGTTACAATACAGCACCTGTCCAATAAAGCAAAGTGCTTTGAACGGGTTCATAGCCTGCGAGACAGACAACTAGGTGGACGATTTTTATATAGTTGAGGGTGATACCATCCTTGCTGATATAGAGTAGTGAATTGATTAATCGACATGACAGCTACAAATTTAATCCGTGGCAAGTTGGAGTGCAGGCATCTATCTTCATAGTGATACGCAACACCCCAAGAGTCATCTATTGGCTGTCATGCCTTTATCTAGCACCATGAACGGTAAATATAATCCTTGTGCTTTGCTCGAAGACGCTAGGAATTAAGCTGTTTGTAACATACTTGCAAGCGCACAATAACCGCTGTATTGAAAAAATTTTGACGGTTTTTTGTCATTACGCTGGATGGAAATAACTTTTATGGGCTCCCATAAAACATTTAGTGCGTTAAAAAAATCTTTTAAGACGCGCACAATACTTTTTTTTCACACAGCAAATAACTTTAGGGAGCGCTAAAAACATTTAGCGTTGGCCAAAAAACATTTAAGGCATGTAGAAAAACTATTAGTGAGCGGACAATAAACATTAAGGGAGCTAAAATAGTTCGTAGGGAACCCACTATAACATTTTGCAGTGTAGCTGAAACTTTCCTGGATAGCCTGTTTTGCTAGTACCCTTAGACTATAACTTGCCTGGACTGGCCACCGACAAAAATCGGTGCTTGGATAAGGGGCGTTAGCGTACCTGGCACTATTAAGACTTATGGACAGTCTGAGCGAATAAGCCCAGTGGGTCCGCTGGACGCTAGCTGGCTTATTTCCATGCCCCATGGACTCAAGCTCCAGGTATCTGCTACCTTGTAACTTTACCCCCCGCATCTATTCAGTTGCCCCGCTGAAAAGCCGCTTAGCTAGACGTGTATGGGTAATAGCCCCTGTAAAATCAAGTCACTATGAACAAACAAAAAAACTATCTCTATCGATCAGTCTATTCTTGACGTTAGTTCTGGCAACTTACCCGCTCCCTAGCTATACTAGCTTTTAAACTCATTCCCGCGTAATCATTCACTTCCCCCTTTGAAAAGGGGGAGAGCAAAGCGAGGGGGCCGAGGGGGATTTATTTAAATAAATCCCTAGCCCCTCTTTTTAAAAGAGGGGGACTGAATAATTACCTTATTTCATATCCAAAGCCAGCTCCAGCTTTGGATAAACCTGATGAAAAATCGATAAGGTCGTATTTAAGCGACTACCTCCAATCTATAGCTTAAGTTATTAAAAATTTTCATTCCTAAAATAAACCGCCAACAGGATACTGAAAAATCATGTACAAGCAGCCGGAATACAAAAAAGGCTTTACCCTGCACGAACTGATGGTTACTGTCGCGATCACGGGAATACTAATAGGGCTTGCCATCCCCGGCTTTATCTCCATGATAACCAGCAACCAGTTAACGGCTAGTGCCAATGACTTGGTGACCGCTTTAAATCTGGCGCGTAGTGAGGCGATAAAACGGGGCATACAAGTGACGGTGAAAAACAAAGAAACCAGCACACATTGGGAAAGTGGCTGGGATGTATTTGTTGATATCAATGGCAACGAAACCTTTGGTGACAATGGCAATACAAGCCTATGCGAAACCGGTGAAGATTGCTTATTAAGAACCTACCCCAACTTGCCTGACGGCTATACCTTAACGACAGGCGGTAGCAGCTACAAAAACTACGCCGCATATTTACCCAGCGGCATAAGCAACGTGGTTGCTGGTGATACTTACCGATTATGCAGCGGCTTAGATAACACTATATCCCGTGCAATTATAATTAATTCCATGGGCCGCGCTAGGGTTTCAACTGGCACTACAGCTTGTCCATAACTCATACAAGATTGCCATACTCAGCCTCTAAACCTTATAAATAAGAACGCCATTCACGAGCTCTGCGGTTAATTAGATGAAGTTTTTTTGCAACCCGAAGGATTGTCAGCAATTAGTCCGCGTGCAGACAAAGCCAGCATGCCAATGTCAAAGGTATTTATTCAACCCGTGCTCTATTTATTGCAAGTTGACTTACAAAGTCTCACGCATTAGCTTAATCTATAACGACAGCCAATCTCTAAATTTACAGTAGTGTGAACTAATTAACAGCCCTCTATAACCTGGCTAGTAAAATCTTACTGTGTGTAATCCAAAGCTAACAGGTGGCGACGATGAATTCAATAATTAAACTACGGCCTCTGCCGATCAGGACGTCAATAAGGCTAGCAGTGGCAAGTTATCCAATCCCTAGCTATACTGACTTCCACATTCAGTCTGACAACACATTATAATAATGCCCGATCGCCGAAACAATCCGCCAACAGGATATTGCAAAATCATGCACACCCAGCCGGAATACATTAAAGGATTTACCCTGCTTGAGCTGATGGTCACCGTCGCGATCGCGGGGATACTGGTAGGCGTCGCCATCCCCAGCTTTACCTCCATCATTGCCAGCACCCGCTTGACCACGGCTGCCAATGAGTTGGTAACTGCGTTAAATCTCGCTCGGAGTGAGGCTGTAAAACGGGGCATACAAGTGACAGTCACGCGGAAAGGTTCAACCCTCTACTTATGGGAAAGCGGCTGGGATGTCTTTGTAGATAGCGATAGCAGCAATGCCTTTAACGATGATGGCGATGCCACGTTATGCGAAACAGGTGAAGATTGCTTATTGAGAACTTACGATGCATTGCCTGCGGGCTATACATTAAGAACAGCCGCTCAAAACTTTACCGGTTATTTACCCAGTGGCTTACGCTCAACAGTTGCTGACGTTGTTTTCAGCCTATGCCACGGCACAGATACCGCTACATCCCGCACCATTACCATTAATGTCGTCGGTCGCACTCAGGTTTCAACCGGCACGGCCACTTGTTCATAATTCTATGTTAAAGAGTCCCATCATGAACAAAAATTCCGGATTTACGCTAATCGAAGTCCTGATAGCCATGCTGGTACTTGCAGTTGGCTTACTCGGCCTGGCAGGCTTGCAGGCAACCAGCCTTAAAAACAACCAGAGCGCCTATAGCCGCAGCCAGGCCACCCAATTAGCTTACGATTTGGCCGATAGAATACGCGCAAATGCCAGTGCCGCAGGAATAACCACATATACGACAGGCACAGCCGCAGTTCAATCAGCCTGCTTAACCGTCACCACAACCTGCACGGCTACTCTGATGGCACAAAATGATCTGTTTGAATGGAGCGGCGCAGTGAACGCCAGCCTGCCCAGTGGACAGGGTACCTTAGCTTTTGCTGCTTTAACCGGCATATATACCATTACCATAACCTGGGATGACGATCATGATGGCGATAGTACTAATAATCCCAGCTTTCGAACAAGCTTTCACTTATG
>CANNLO010000249.1 GCA_947505055.1 Methylococcaceae bacterium
GCGTTTATTGATGGTGGAGAGGGTAACAGAGATCGTTTAGATCTAAGCAACTTAGATATTATATCGGCTACTACAGATACCAGTGGAGTTCATTTTACACTGCTTAATGGCTCTACAATTGACGCAACTAATATTGAGCTATTTGTTTACGATACCAATGGTAGCGAGAAAGGCGGTGTCCAAATAGTCGGTGTCGAAGAAATAGTTCCGTTAATTAACGTTTAATTATCTTAAATGGATTGTTTCAGAGCCTCCATCCAGAGTGACTCTGAAGCAGTCCAATAACTTTTGATGTTTTTCCTAGCATCGAGTGCTGAAAACAACATAACTTCTGCCTTGGCCGCTTTATCTGAAAATGATATCTTCCAAGCAGAAGTTTTTGCTCTTAAGGCCTTGCAACTAAGCTCAGTTGACGCTTGTGGTCATGTGCATTCCTTGTTGGCTCAAATCTATGTTAAAACGGCTCGCCCGACACAAGCTAGCCAACAATTAGCTTTGGCCTTGCAGTTTTTACCCTTCAATGTCGCTATTTTTTCCAACCTGACTTATCTGGCACAAAGCGGTCATTCCGATTATCGCCTAGCCCTCTCTAATGCTACGGCTTTTTGGTTATCAAAACGACCACAAGATACTTTTTTACCCATACTTTTGTCGGCGTTACGCTATCTCCTTCCACTCAACTGCGGTGTGGTTTATAGCACGCAAACAGGTGTGCTTGAAGGCTGGGCAATCAACTCCAAAACTAATTCTTTATTACTTGAAATTGATGACCATATACAAGAATACTTGTGTCATTTATCCACCCCTGAATTGTTAGCAGCAGGCTTAGGTAATGGCTTTAACGGCTTTAAAGTATACTTGCCAAACGCCTTTAGACGCTGCCGAGTTGGTATTAACCAAGCCATCAGTTTATGGGGCTCACCGGTTTTTGGTTCCTTAGCTCACATACCCCCCACTTTAATATCTACCCCAACAGCCCAATCAACTACAACAGTTGATCTGATTATTCCTGTTTATAAAGGCCTTGCCGAAACCAAAGCCTGTCTTGACAGTGTTATGGCCTCACGATCTGCCAATAAGACTCAAATGCATATTTTGGTGGTTAATGATGCCTCACCGGATGAAGCCTTGTGTATTTTTCTTCGGTCAGAAGCATCAGCAGAGCGCATTACTCTCCTTGAGCGTCCCTTCAATGTCGGTTTTGTAGGTACTATTAATACCGGTTTGGCCGCCACATCCCATGATGTAGTCCTGCTTAATGCGGATACCTTGGTGGCTAATAACTGGCTGGATCGCTTACACGAAACAGCACACAGTGATCAAACCATAGGTACTGTTACTCCGCTCAGTAATAATGCTGAATTACTCAGCTTTCCTGTACCCATGCAGGCAGGGTTAATGCCCTCTCTTGAAGACACACAGCAGCTCGATGCCTTGTTTGCACAGGAAGGTGCTGCCCCAATTATTACCATACCCACCGGTGTCGGCTTTTGTTGGTATATCAAGCGGGCTTTATTAAACACCCAGCCCGAACTCAACGAACAACTCATTGATCGCGGGTATGGGGAAGAAACTGAATTTTGCCTGCAAACCAGCGTCAAAGGCTGGCGTCATGTCGCCGCAACGCATGTATTTGTTGCGCACCAAGGTAATGTTTCTTTTGGCAGTACAAAAAATGCATTGGCCCGCGCCAATAACGCTCAAGTAATGGCTCGTTTTCCAGAACATAGGGAAGACTATGATATTTTCTTGTCTAAAAAGCCTTTCTATCCTATCATGCGTCAAGTGCAGCGTTTATGGTGGCAACAAAAAATCCTAGCTTTGCAGTTGCCTTTACACTTAATAGATAGGGCAAAGCTGGCACGCGCTAACGTTACGCATTCGATTACTCAACCTGCAATCTACTTGGTCTGGCAAGAGTTTACGTCTCCCTCTACTGTCAAGCTGATTACTCAGGGCATTCCAGGACTTTCGACCCTTGACTATGAGTGGCCAAGGCAAAGCGATGAGCTATTGGCTGATTTATTGGGCGCTCGTATCAGCCATCTGGTTTTTGAAACTATAAACGCTTATCCAACAACGTTACTTGACACTTTAAGCCAACATTTTAGTTACCAGGTTATCTTGCAAGATCATTCGGGCTATTGTCCTCGCCGCTTCCGCTTAACCGATAACAATCGTGCCTGTGATGACCAGCAGATATCTGTTCAGTCCTGCTTTGCTTGCGTGGAGCGTTTAGGGCCTCTGGTGAGAGATTATGATGCTATGAATAAATGGTATAGCCGGAATAAAAAATTTCTGAATGGTGCCCAACAAATAACTGCAATGACACCTGGGTTATTAAGCGATTATCAACTACGCTTTCCCAGCTTGCAGATAGTCTGTAAACAACCACGCCAATCAAAAAAGTTAAAACAACAAATTTTTCTTCCTCGCGTATTAGCGATACCGTTTTTAACCTCTGTGCCAGAAGGTTTTTTTTTCCTGATTGACTTCTTGGCGCGCAATGTTTTTACAGGCATGATTGTGATACTCGGCGATAGCTTTGCCAACCATCTTCTTAACAAATATCCCCAAGTTATCATCACCGGAACGCTTAAACCAGAAGCCTATCAACAAGCACTCATCGACTATCGGTGCGATGCCTTGTTAGAGTGCAGTAGCTGGCTCCATCACCCGATCGCTTGGCAAGCACTTGCCGAAGCCAGTGGCTTACCTTTACTCTCCTTGGCTGACCTGATCCATCATTTATCGCAAGAAGTCGAACCCTTATCTATTCAGGCCTAAGATACCTATGACCTTTTTACAACCCACTATAGCAACAACATGGCCAGGTGCTTTATTAGAACTCATCAATACTACCGTTATTGGTTGGGCTGGAAGCACTGATGCCGATGAACCAGTATGGGTAGAGATTCTGGGTGACGGCAATGTATTGCACATCGTTAAAGCAGATAGGGATTTGGGTACGCAGTTTACGACACTGAATAAGACTCAACAACGGTGTGGTTTTGCTATCATGTTAAACGAGCAAACCTTATTATCCATTGGCAAACTAGAAGCAAGACTAGTAAATACTAACGCATATTTAGCCGGATCACTATTTCCTCATCGACTTGCCAGTTTTCAAAAACCGGCTTTACTAGGTCAGGTAGAACATCATGCTGGTTTAAAGTTATGGGGTTGGCTTTGGAACCCTCAGGCTCCCGATAGCACACAACGTATTGTCATTAGTAGTGAGGGCTTGGATTTAGTCGAGCTTGAAGCCAATTTGTATAGGCGCGAATTGGCTGAACAAGGCGTAGGCCATGGCCGTTATGGATTTGAATGGACACTGCCCATCCATTTTGCCGATGGCAAGCCGCATCAAATTCATGTCTTTGATAGCAATGGTCAAGCTCTACCAGGCTCCCCTTTAGATGTTTTTGTAGCCAATCAAGGCTATCGTTTGTGGGCACAACAACTCGAACTGCCTGATGTTGATCTGGTATTACTCGATAAGATATTTACTCGCTACGAAAGTTATATGCCGTTATCATTAGGGCTCTCACTTTATTCGGAATGGCAACAAAAGTTCGGCCTGCAATGTCTTGCCCAACAAACAGAAACCGTTGTAAACATAGTTATTTATGGTGAAGGACTATTAGATGCCACCTTACACAGTCTTTACCAGCAAACACATCGCCATTGGCAAGTTTTAATCTGTGATCGTTTTGCAGAACTTATTTATCATGATGATGAACGAGTTATATCCGTATCCGGTAAAAATTGGACAGAAACACTTAAAACCTTATTGCAAACTGATACCCTCATTTGTTGTGTAAGGGCAGAAGATACCCTTGCCAGCAATGCACTATCTGTGGCAACAGCTCTTTTTGATAACCCTGATATTCAACTTACTTTTAGTGATACTGATGTCATTGATGAATCGGGCGCTCGAATGCCTTGGTTTAAACCGGACTGGGATCTGGATCTGTTTTTACATACCTCGGCTCTGGACGATCTTTTTATCACGCGCAGTGGTAATTGTCGACACGCCTCAGACACTCAATTACAAACAGTTGAAACATGGCCGGCACTGGCCTTATCAGCACTGTCTCATCCTGAACAAGAGATATGCCATTTGCCTTGGGTGTTAACACACAGAGCCGACAACCATCCTTGGCAAACATCCTATGATCGCATTGAACCTTGGTTAAGCCAACAAGGAGTAGTCGATTTAGAGCCTCCCAAGGCTTTTGTGCAATCATTAAATTGGCCACTTCCTGAGCGCTTGCCGAAAATAAGTATTCTTATTCCAACACGAGATCAACTTACCTTACTCAGAAATTGCCTTCAATCCTTACAGCTTACTGATTATCCTGATCTGGAAATTATCGTAATCAATAATGATTCGAGAGAAGATGAAACCTTAGCTTATCTTAAGAAGATCAGCTGTGAAGGTATTCGCGTCATTGATTATCAAGGTATTTTTAATTTTTCAGCGATGAACAATGCGGCCGCCAAGTTAGCAACGGGGGAGCTTTTATGTCTGCTAAATAACGATATCGAAGTGTTACACGCGGATTGGCTAAAAATTATGGTCAGTGAGCTCTATCGCCAAGGTGTTGGGGCGGTTGGCGCTAAACTCTTATGGCCCAATGGGCAAGTTCAACACGGCGGCGTTTTGTTGGGTCAACATGGTTTAGCTGGCCACATTGGCAATGATTGGCACGATGACGATAGCGGTTATTTTGGCATGAATCAACGCGTACGCACTGTCAGTGCTGTAACAGCGGCTTGTTTGTTGTGTTACCGCTCTGACTATCTTAGTCTGGGTGGCCTTAACACCAAGGATTTGGCCGTTAATTTTAATGATGTAGATTTTTGCCTACGTTTAAGGTCGTTAGGTAAACGTTGTCTATGGACACCTCAAGCAAAGTTACTCCATCTGGAATCTGCCAGTCGCGGCCATGAACAAGATCCTGCCAAACAAGCTCAGTTGCACCGAGAACTAAATTATATGCGTAAAACCTGGGGTGAACTTATTGCCTCTGACCCTTACTATAACCCCAATTTAAATTTAGACCGATACAGTCATGCCGGTCTTGCTTTTCCACCACGTGAACCCAGCTTTACTGAGTTCGTAAAATCAAAGGTCTTATGAAAATTCTTTTTGTACATCAAAACTTTCCAGCTCAATTTGGACAATTAGTGAAGCAATTAGCGTTGCAACCTGGCTACGAATTACTTGCCATGATGCAACCACCGGGGCGGAAAGTGGAAGGTGTAGGCGTCGTTGCCTATAAGTTTCTTAATACACCGGCTGATCATGGTCACCTACTATTAGGCGAAATGGAAGCGAAAGTGCTACGCGCAGAAGCCTTAGCAGAAGCCGCTTATCGCCTTAAAGCCAAGGGCTGGAATCCGGATGTGATTATTGGTCATCCTGGCTGGGGTGAATTATTATTTATCCGCGATATTTGGCCCACAGCGCGACTGGTTGTCTACTGCGAATATTACTATCGTGCCGAAGGCCAAGATTTAAATTTTGATAAAGAATTTGAGGAAGCTGATATTCGTCTTATTCAACGAATGAAACTCAAAAACACCGTTATGCTAACCGCTCTCGCCGATGCTGACGTCGCTTACACGCCAACAGAATGGCAACGTCAAACGTTCCCTGAACATTTGCGGGACACTATTCATATCATTCATGATGGTATTGATACTGAATATTTCAAACCCAATCCAAAAGCCAGTTTTCAAATCGCTAATAAAGGGATTACGCTTAGTCAAGGCGATGAAGTGATCACATACGCTGCTCGCTCTTTGGAACCCGTACGCGGCTTTCATCAGTTCATGCGACTATTGCCAGAAATATTAAGTCAACGACCTAATGCGCATGTGGTGATTATGGGTGCTAAAGAGGCGTCTTATGGACCAGAACCTAAAGATTGTAATAATTGGCAAGACCGCGCGCTGGCTGAATTAGGCCATCAATTAGATCCGCAGCGAGTTCATTTCACAGGCTTTTTAAATCGCGAGCAATATCAACAGGTCTTACAAGTCTCCAAAGTACATGTCTATATGACCTACCCTTTTTTACTCAGTTGGTCTATGCTCGAGGCAATGAGTTGCGGTGCATTGGTCATAGCTTCAGATACTGGCCCCGTTCGTGACGTTATTGAACATAATAAAAATGGCTTATTGGTTCCGTTTTTTGATACCAAAGCCTGGGTAAAAACCATCGTAAAAGAACTTAAAGCTAAAAAGAAAAATCCATTAAGAGAGAAAGCCAGACAGTTTATTAATGAAAATTATGCCTATAGTGACTGTATCAAAAAGTTACAAAATCTTTATGAAAATAAAAAATTGTAAATCTTTCAAACAACAGTACAAATATGAATTTACAAATTGATCACACCTAAATAGATGACTTATTATTCAATACGATTGCGTAGGTCATCTAGAAAACTGATCCGTCATCACTAAGATTTTTTTATAAATTCCTTGCATGGCCTGATCAGCATACCCATCATGTGCATGTATCAACCGATGGTATGTTTTCCAATGCATGTTTTTTGGCTTTTCTCCATTAGGATTGGCAATGCCAGGCTCCCAGTTAAGTTGATCTCTAATCTTACTGGCGCCTCGAAAGCCACGATCGTCAGCAGTTTCTCTCTGGCTACGGTAGGCAAGTTGATAACACTTTCGGCAAGCAAAGTATCGATCGAATTAGTGAGCAATTGTTGACAAGATTTTTTTCTGTGAGTATCTTTACCTTAGAGCCAAATTAATTTTGTTGCTCCCTTGCAGGCAATTGGAGCCTGCTGGCGGCAGAGATAGCACGGCTTTTTATTACCAGCAACCACTCCATTTCGGCTAGGTGTAGATTTGAAGCGTGTAGCCTCAAGTGCATCACGAGCGGAGCTTGAGGCATCTGGTTTATATATTCAAAACTCAC
>CANNLO010000250.1 GCA_947505055.1 Methylococcaceae bacterium
CATTAATTCTATAGATAGCTTATATAAAGTTACTAAGGTTTACTATTAGTTACCTATTATTTGCTATACTTGCTTATAAACACCGATAACCGTGCACAAAAAAGAGACTTGAGCTATGGATGAAATACGCAATCCCTTTTCACCGGGTGCTGGCACTCCACCGCCAGAGCTGGCAGGTCGTAATGTCCTACTCGATAGGGTAAAGATACTGTTGGCACGGGTACGCGAGGGGCGACCAGAAAAAAGTGTTTTATTGGTCGGGTTACGTGGGGTGGGGAAAACCGTGCTGCTCAATGAACTGGAGATCCTGGCTGAACAAGCCGGCTATAAAACCATTTTGCTTGAGGCGCATGACAGTAAATCACTGAGCGCCCTGCTTGCGCCGCCCTTGCGTAAATTACTGCTGTCACTGGATCGCCTTTCAAATGTTAGCGACAAGACGCGGCGTGGTTTGCGAGTGTTAAAAGGTTTTGTCAATGGCGTAAAGCTCACGGTGGGTGATCTCGAAATTGGTCTGGATATTGAAGCGGAAGCAGGAACAGCAGACAGCGGGGATCTGGAAGCGGATCTGCCCGAACTATTTATCGCCGTGGCTGAAGCCGCGCAAGATAGAAAAATCCCGGTCGCCATTCTGCTAGATGAAATTCAGTACCTATCAGCGAAAGAATTGAGCGCATTGATCATGGCCATGCACAAAATGGCACAGAAGCGACTGCCTCTGGTATTGATAGGTGCCGGGTTGCCAGTATTACCTGGCTTGGCGGGAGAATCAAAATCCTATGCAGAGCGGTTGTTCGATTTTCCCGAACTGGGTCCGTTGCTGGCTGTTGATGCGTGGCATGCTTTGCGCGATCCTGCACAGGACGAAGGGGCTGACTTTACCGACGAAGCTCTGGATGAAATCGTGCGTCTGACCCAAGGTTATCCGTATTTCTTGCAAGAGTGGGGTTATCAATCCTGGAATCATGCGCCGCAGTCACCGATACAATTAGCCGATGTTCAGCGCGCCACACCTAGAATTATCGAGCGGCTCGATGCCAATTTCTTCCGGGTGCGCTTTGATCGACTCACACCGCGCGAAAAAGATTATTTGCGCGCACTGGCTGAATTGGGCGCAGAACCGCAATGCTCTGGCGATATCGCCGCCATATTGGGTGTCAAGGTGCAAGCCGTGGCTCCTCTACGTGACAGCTTGATGAAAAAGGGCATGATATACAGTCCTGCACACGGCGACACCGCATTTACCGTGCCTTTGTTTGATACCTTCATGAAGCGTGCCATGCCACAATTACCGACCAAGGGTGGCAAAGCATGAGCGCCATTCAGCAACTATTGACCGATCACATCGATATCTGGACAGCCGCCGATACCGAAAAGAAATCAGGACGAGGCAGAAGCTCAGGCAATGCTGGCAGTGTTTACGGGATTAAGAAACTGCGTGAGTTGATCTTGGAATTGGCAGTGCGTGGTAAGTTGGTGCCGCAAGATGAAAAGGATGAACCGGCTAGTGAGTTGTTGAAGAGGATAGCGGCTGAAAAAGTTAAATTGGTGGCTGAGGGTAAGATTAAGAAAAGTAAGCCGTTGGCTGAGATAACGGATGATGAAAAGCCGTTTAATGCTCCAACAAATTGGGAATGGGTAAGACTTGTAGTTATTGGTATTACAACTACAGGGAGAACCCCCAGCACGCAAAACTCAACTTTATATGATGGGTTGATACCATTTATAGGTCCTGGGCAAATCACATTAACCTGTGAGCTTTTGCCAGCAGACAAGTGGCTTTCTGAGGCAGGACGAAAAGAAACAACTATAGCAAAGACGGGCGATATTTTAATGGTTTGTATCGGAGGGTCTATCGGCAAATCAGCCATTGCAGATAAAGAAATGGGCTTTAATCAACAAATCAATTGTATTAGTCCACTCTACGTAGAAAGCAAGTTTGCACAGATATCAATGATGGCGAATAGCTTTCAATCAAAACTACTTGAGTTTGCAACTGGTTCTGCAACTCCGATTATCAATAAAACAAAATGGGAAGAACTATTAATCCCCGTGTCTCCATTAGTTGAACAACACCGAATCGTCGCTAAAGTCGATGAACTCATGACACTCTGCGACCAATTAGAAAACCAACATAATAACGCCGCAGAAGCCCACGATAAACTCGTCACTCATCTGCTCGGCACACTCACCCAATCACAAAATGCCGAAGACTTTAATACCCACTGGCAACGCATCTCTGAGCATTTCGATACCCTGTTTACCACCGAAGCCAGCATCGACGCTCTAAAACAAACCCTGCTACAACTCGCCGTCATGGGTAAATTGGTCCCTCAAGATCCCAATGATGAACCCGCCAGTGAATTGCTTAAACGGATACAAGCAGAAAAAGCCAAGTTGATTGCTGAGGGTAAGATTAAGAAAGATAAACCGCTTGCGATGATGAGTGATGAAGAGAAACCGTTTGAGTTGCCGGTGGGGTGGGAGCCAGTAAGATTAAATGAACTATTAAGCAAGATTGGTGCAGGCAGCACGCCGCTTGGTGGTAAACAAGTATATGCAACTACTGGCGTACCTTTTTTACGATCTCAAAATGTTTGGAATGAAGGATTAAGGCTTGATGATGTAGCCTATATAATTGCAGAAACACATCAAAAAATGTCAGGTACACATGTTAGTAGTTTTGATTTATTGTTTAATATTACAGGGGCTTCAATCGGACGTTGTGCCATTGTTCATGACACTTTTGACACCGGAAATGTCAGTCAACATGTAGTAATTATTCGCTCTGTTTCAAGAGAAATAATACAGTTTTTACACTTGGTATTAATTTCTAATTATATCCAACAGAAGGTAATGGATGTTCAAGTAGGTGTGTCTCGTGAAGGATTGAGCATAGGCAAATTAGGTCAATTTATTATTCCTATCCCATCATTATCCGAACAACTTCGTATAGTCGAAAAAGTTGAAAAACTCATGGCAATTTGCGATCAACTAAAAGCACGCATCACTTCATCTAATCAATTACAACGAAAATTAGCTGATATCGTGATTGAACAAGCGACTAGTTAAATAATGAAATCGGTTGATAATTTTAATATATCTAAGGTCTTTAACTTACACTCTAACTTTTGCGCGTTGACGTTGTTGTAAACGGTTTTGAATTTGACTGTATAGCTTGGCTTGTTGATTCTCGCGGTCACGTAAGCAAACTATTAAAGAGTATTTCTCGGTTGTATTGGCAATAACCTCACCCCAAGGATGATCATTTCTAGTAACGACTACGAATAGCTTGTCAGTTTTTAGTTTGGAATTGTGGTTGATTTGCTTGAATTGCCACGTTGCACTTTGAACCGTACCTTTGCTTCTGAGGCTTTTACTGACACTAGCATTGGGTAATTCTTGAATATTTTCAAAGTCTTCCTTGCTGGTCGCCTTATTGAACATTTTAACAGCATGATCAATATCGGATGCAGCAATTAATCGAAAGTCCAAGCGGGTGGCTTTATAAGTTACGCGAGTTGATCGAACCAGTGGTGTGTGGGCTAGGCTGACAACTATTTCACGACTTCGTCTGCCCGATGAGACAAAATCTTCAGGTATAAATAATTCATAAAAATGATGCCGCTTATTCTCGATTGAGCCTTCGGCAATTAGGTTTACTTCATTTTCCAATGATTTAAATAATGCTCGCAAATCAACATAACCATAGCCCATAACTTTTCTGACAGATTCATGGTCATCAAAAATATCCGACGAAGCATTAGGTATGGCAGCATGGGTTACAATTAAAGCCCGTATTAAATTAGAGCTAGCATTTGGATATTCAGATAGAATTTTTCCTGCTATATGGGTAATATGTGGTGCAGCAAAGCTTGTTCCGCATTTAACCCCGAGTAATCTTCCTTGTGCAAAGTCTAAGCTTGTCGATAGTTCACCTAAACCATCATCATTTATGATGTTTGCTGCGTTTCGAGCGTTCAAAAACCAATTGCCACCGAAAGCTACCAATTCGGGCTTTATAGCACCACCCACTGTTGGTCCATGGCGGGTAAAAGGAGAAGGTTGTTCTGCCTTGGCTATAGGCAATTCAGCGGGATCATTGGAATATCTTTGAGAATTTCTACTCTCATCAAACCGAGCCAAACTGCCGACGGTTAGGACATTAAGAGCAGTGGCTGGATCAATGATTGCCCAAGCATCATCGACTAAATACTTGGGATAGTCCTGCTTCCAAGCTAAACCATCCAATTGTCTTGGCGATACATTTCCAGCTGAAACTATGAATAAAATACCGAATTCTCGCGATAATCTGTCCAAGGTGTAAGCTAAACCGCGTACATGTCCCCCGAGATAAGGTTTTCGACTATCACCAAATGAAAGATTGAAAACTTTACAACTATATTCATCAATAAAATAGCGAACTGCATTTTCAATGTGGTTTTCAATCAACCCATTATTTTCATCATCTTTATCAAGAATACGACCGCTAAAAAGGCGCAATTCTGGAATGAATGAACCGGCCTTTATTGATTTGGTCAAGTCGCCATAAAGAGCAATTCCTGCGACATGAGTGCCATGGCCTGTTTCGTCATCTGACATGTGACCGGGTAAAAAACTTTGCGAGTCGCCTATTGCGGGGGCCAGCAAAGGATGTCCGGTTGCTAGGCCACTATCTAAAACTACAACGCCAGGCACATTAGGTAACGGTGAGGGAGGTATAGGAAATTGCTGGATATCTAAACCTAAATGCTTTAAATTTAGGCCAAAACGCGGCGGCAAATCAATAATTCGTATATCGCGATGGTCTAGCAGTTGTTTGGCCTGTGTGCGATTACAACGAACACGATAAATGGTCAGACCTGATTGTTTTACGCTATCAGGTGATTCAATACCATTTTCTCTTAGCCAGGATTCGAAACGACTTAAAAGTAACTGGCGCTCTTTTGAGTTATCTTCAATTGGCCAAAGCTCAATGTCGAGATAAAAGCTGTCTGTTTCTGGTAGCCCTTCCTGTTTTAATGACCAGCCGGTTCTATCGTCCGGAGTCCATCTACTCATCCCATGCAATGCATAATACACTTGCTTATTGGTGATAGCTTCTCCTTGGGCTATTGATGATAATCTGGCTTCGAAAGATTGCAGTGCTGCTTGACTAACAAAAGCAACCACAACCTCTTCGTTCTCTTGACTAACGAACTCAATTTCTCCGGAAATTTTTTTCAGTTCGTCGGGGTTGAAACCTTTTTCTACCTGAAAACGAAACAATTTACGGTCATCGAAACCACCAATATCCTGATTAGTTTGTTGAATGGTTTCTTGTAGCTGCAAACTTAGAGCTTTAGCATGTGCTGTCGGATCGGCTGGTGGTGTAGGTGGGTGATATGTACCAGACCTCTTTTCGGTGATTGGCTCTTCACGTTGCAGAGGCAAATGTGGATAACTTGATGTCATGAATAACTATTCCTGTTTAGCAACTCGACTCCTTCTTGCATCTTCACGTCTTAGAGCTGAATGAATGTGGCGTTCTGTTAAAAACTCTTTACCAGATAAAACCTTTTCTTTAATAGCTCTACGTAAAACACGTTCGATATCAGCGTGAGACATCCCTTTGAATAATCCAGAAATTTTACTGCTGTCGGTTTCAAAGTCCCTACGTATACCTTTAAGTTTTATCGTGAGTAATCGTTTAATCTGTTCCAAGTTAGGTGCTTCGAAGACTAACACTTCATCGAAGCGCCGCCATATTGCTGAATCCAAAATACCTTCATGATTAGTGGCTGCTATTAATAGACTTTTACCGTCATACGCGTCCAACATTTGTAAAAAAGCATTTACAACACGTTTTAACTCCCCATGTTCTGCGCTGTCAGCACGTTCTTTTGCCAGCGCATCAAATTCGTCAAATAAAACTATCATAGGAACTGCAGCGATAAAGTCGAAAACCTTACGTAGGTTTGCAGCAGTCTCGCCAAGGTATGAAGATATAACACTATCGATTCGGACGATAGCCAAAGGCAAACTTAATTCTGCAGCAACAATTTCTGCCGATAGTGTTTTGCCACAACCAGGGGGGCCACAGAAAAGTAGCCTGTCAGAGGGAAATAAACCATGCGACTTAAGAGTTTCAACACGATGATGTTCCTCTAAGATTTCGTCCAATAGAGAACGGTTGTCATCAGATAAAACTACGTCATCAATTCTGCGTAAAGGTTCTTTTATCTGTAAAAGAGCCAAGCCGCGCTCTTTATCTTCAGGTAATTTTGAAAATACAAAACGTTTTGATTGTTCTGAAGAGCTGCGTCGCCCATAGAGTATTTTCTCTAAATCATTAGCAAGCAAATGATGTTGCTTCTCTCGTTCCTCTTGAATAACTTTTTCTGAAATACGACGGAAAGATTCAGAATCGCCCTCAGAGCCTGACTTTATAAGTTGTCTTAGTAATGCTCCGGTTGCCATAAATCCTCCATTTTCCTTAAATTATTTTAATTTCGAAAACTATTTTTCTAAATTCTAGATGATATTTGCATAATGGTAACCTCTGTATAATGATTTGTGAAATAAAACAGCGTATCTCCTTAATAAGGAAAGCTGCCGCTTCATTTTCTGTAAAAGGTAATACACGTACGACAGTGAGCAATTCTTTTAATTGGGCCCTACGTTTTTCAGGGGCTGTTGATTTGGCAATGCCCACTTCAAGCTCATACAAAACCACCGCTGGCAGTGCTATTTCATGCGGTGGTAAGCTAAATAAATGCTCAGCAACATGACCATTATTTTTAAAAAAATAAATGACGGTATTGGTATCTAAAGCGTACATCAAAAATTTTCTCTTGTTATATCTTGGCCCTCGCCTTTACGTAACTAGTCAGAAAATGGCACATCTTGCCATGTGCCGGCTAAATCTTTAACAGAATCA
>CANNLO010000251.1 GCA_947505055.1 Methylococcaceae bacterium
AATAAGCCTGATTATTATTAATGAAGATTTACCTGAGTGCCAGGTTAATGTTTTATGTGAGTCTTTTTCAGATGAGGAAGGCGGTATATTTATTCCAGTCATCGTTTTAAAAAGTGATCCCTTTTCAACAGAAGAAGAACCCCTTCTAACTAGTAAGAAAATGGTTTACTACATAAACAAAAACTTTAGTTCGGTCGAGTTTTTAATGGCCGTTAAATTTTTTACGCTACTTAGAAATGAAAAATATTTACGCTACAAGCAACAAGAAATTTTACTGACAGAATTAGCCGAAAGAAAACTGATAGATGCCCGAATTCAGTATTTAGTGATACATGACGAATTAACGGGACTATTAAATAGAAGCAGCTTGGAACAGCACATCCAGCTAACATTGAGCAGAAATATAAGCAGACACTTTTCTCTGGACAGCGCTTTGTTGTTTATTGACCTTGACCGTTTTAGCTTGTTAAATGAATTGGAAGGTTTTGATGTTGGTGACCGTTTACTGATAGAAATTATCTCTTTAATAAGAAAAACATTAAATGATGTTGGGGTTTTGGCAAGAATCGATTCGGATAAATTTGGTCTTTTCCTGGTTAATTGTTCCCTTCAACAAGCCGAATCCTGGTCGCAAAAGATTTTGACTGGATTGGATGACTTTCGTTTTGTTATTGGATCGATTGCCTACAATATTACCGCATCTATTGGACTGAGTTCCCTGAACTCATCAAAAACAATGGTGCATCCACGCGAATTGATTTCTCAGGCTCATCAGGCCTGTTGCATGGCCAAAACTTACGGAAGAAACAAGGTTTGGAAATATGACATCGAAGATACGGTAGTCAGGGAGAGGCATCGAGATATATATTGGGTGCCGATTCTAAGAGAAGCCTTGATAAAAGAGCGCTTCTTCCTGGTATTTCAACCCATTGTTAAACTGAGTAATGGCGAAATTTCTCATTATGAAGTATTGATACGCTTAAGGAATGAAGCCAGAGTCGTAATTGAACCTTATGAGTTTATTCCTGCGGCTGAAAGAATGGGATTAATACACGGTATCGATTTATGGGTAGTTGAAAAAGCGATTGATTATCTTGCTGCCTTACCACCTCGACTGGCTCATATATGTTTGGCAATCAATCTTTCAAGTGTTGCTTTCCAGGATCTTTCTTTATTGCCGATGATCAAACAAAAACTCGAAATGACAGGCGTTAGAGCCGAACGCTTAACATTTGAAATTACCGAAACCGCAGCGGTAGAAAATTATAAACAAACCCGCTCTATGATTAATAGAATTCGTGCCTTGGGTTGCCGTTTTGCTTTGGATGATTTCGGCGCCGGTTTTTGTTCTTTTAACTATCTTAAAACATTCCCGGTAGATTACGTGAAAATCGATGGTCAATTTATTTCCAATCTTGTTAATGATGAAACCGACCAGATGTTGGTGCTCTCAATGCATCAGATTGCCAATAAAATGGGCAAAAAAACTATCGCTGAATTTGTTGAAACCCCGGAAGCAATTAGTCTTTTAAGAAAAATCGGGGTTAATTATGGACAAGGTTATATTTTTGGACGACCGAGTGAAGAGTTGCTGGAACAAAGTGTATTTCAAATAGAAAACACATTATAGATCAACGATAAATCAAATTATTTACATAAAGCACTACTACATTTAAATTTTTCCCAGTCATTACATTAACCCAAGCATTTAAAATATTTCCAGACAAAAAGGTTATAACTCTTTATCATATCCCGCTTTTAAATTACAAATAGGTTTTTACCATGCAAGTAGCTGACAATATGGCGGTTTCAATTCACTATACTTTGACTAACGACGAAGGCGAAGTTCTTGATAGTTCAATAGGTGATGAGGCTTTGATTTATTTGCATGGCACAGGAAATATTATTTCCGGTCTGGAAGATGCCCTATATGGCAAAGCAGTTGGTGACAAGTTTAAAGTTCGTATTGCTGCTGAAGATGCCTATGGCGAACAAAGTGATGAGATGATTCAGATTATCCCTCGTGAAATGTTTGAAGGCATTGATGAAATTGAACTGGGCATGCAATTTCATGCTGATCTTGGTTCCGGTGCTGGTGAAGTGACTGTCGTTAAAATCGAGGGTGATCAAATTACTATTGACGGTAATCATGCGCTGGCAGGCGTACCTTTAACTTTTGATGTTGAAGTTGTAGAAATAAGACCTTCGACTAAAGAAGAAATGTCCCATGGCCATATTCATGGCGCCGGTTGTCATCATTAATTTTAATGAATGAAAGCAAGTTGTGGGAGTGATGCATTCGTCGCGAGCTAAAACATTAGTCGCCTCTTAGGCATCGCTCTCAGGAATTTATTATCGTTCCCAACCCACAAAAGCCTTCAGTAATTCAGCGGTATTAGCCATGCCTTTATGGAGATGCCGCTCGATTTCTGCCATGGTAATTTCTCCCTCAGATTTTCCTGCTGCCCAGTTTGCGACTACGCTGATTGAGGCATAAGCCATACCCAGCTCTTTGGCCAAAGCCGCTTCCGGCATACCGGTCATGCCAACAAGGTCGCAACCGTCTTTTTCCATACGCCGTATTTCTGCAGCAGTTTCCAGGCGAGGACCTTGCGTGCAGCCATAGGTTCCTAGTGGGCTAATTTTTATATTGGCTTTTGCCGCAGCACAAATCAGGCGAGAACGTAGCTCTTGATTGTACGGATAAGTAAAATCAATATGAGTGACGGCCTCCTCTTCAAAAAAAGTATGTTTTCGGCCATAGCTGTAATCAATAATCTGATCAGGAATGGCAAGATGTGCTGGCGCCATGTCACTGTTAATACCACCTACAGCGGCAACAGCAATAATTTGCTCAACGCCAAGTTGCTTTAGCGCCCAGAGATTAGCCCGATAATTTATTTTGTGCGGTGCAATCGAGTGTGGATTGCCGTGCCTGGCCAGAAAGATAATCTCACATTGATTAAGTTCACCGGTAACAATCTCAGCAGAAGGTGAGCCGTAAGGCGTGTTTATTTGCTCATGCTTTATAATGCTTAAACCTTCAAGTTGCGTAAGACCAGTGCCACCAATAATCGCTAATTTAATCATAATATTTATTCCTTGCAGGCGAAAATTCCGGGAGCGTTACGTAAATAGCCTTTGTAGTCCATACCGTAACCGAATAAATACCTGTTTTCTACCCTTAGTCCTATAAAATCAGCTTTTACCGGTTTTTGATGATTGAGTATTTTGTCTACTAACACAGCGCTAAAAACAGCAGATGCACCTTGTTCTTGGCAATAGTCGACTATCGTTTTAAGCGTAATACCTTCATCAAGGATATCGTCAACGATCAGCACGGTTCTGCCTTTGAGTGGCGTTTGCGGCTTGACCCGCCATTCGATGCTGCCACCTGTAGTCTGGTTTTGATAACGGCTGGCGTTGATCGAATCTATAGTTAACGAAATAGTTAATCGGGTCAATAATTTACCGAAGGTTGGAATGCCACCGTTTAAAACGCAAAGTAATAACGGATTGTGATCAGCAAACGCGATATTGATTGCCTTGGCCATATTATCGATGGCGGCTTCAACCTCCTGTTCGCTGTGCAATAAATCAGCAGTCGCCTGAATGCGCTTAATTTCTTCAAGCATGATTAAAAGTCCTGATTACTGATTAGGCTTGATAGGCGTTGCCATTTTTCGCTTTGCAGCAGCTGCTCGCGGTTCATTTGCGATTTGCCTTGCATACGATTTAGCCGCTGCTCCCTGACCGGATTTTGAGTTATCGGCAAGGAGGCTAGCACCTGTTCTGCAGCGGTCGGATTATTACAAACCAGGATCATATCGCAGCCGGCAAGTTGAGCGACTCTGGCGCGTTCCGGAAAGTCACCGACAGACGCAGCGCCCTCCATGCTTAAGTCATCGCTAAATACCGTGCCATTAAACTTTAACTCCTTACGTAAAATCTCTTGGATCCAGAACGGAGAAAAACCGGCAGGGTTTGAATCTATTTTTGAGTAGACCACATGAGCCGGCATAATGCCTTCCAGTCCTTCATCTATCAGTTGTTTAAACGGCAACAAGTCTTTTGCCCGGATGCTGTCCAGATCTCTTTCGTCTATCGGTAAGGTCAGATGAGAATCCAGCGCGACAGCGCCATGTCCCGGAAAATGCTTGCCAGTTGCGGCCATACCCGCGGTATTCATGCCCTTCCTAAACTGACTTGAAAGACGGGTTGCCAACACTGGATCGTCTGAAAATGAACGATTGCCAATAATTTCGCTAACCCCGCAATCTATATCCAGAACCGGGGCAAAACTGAAGTCAACGCCGTCAGCCAGTAACTCGGCGGCCATTAACCAGCCAGCGGATTCTGCAAGCTCCGGGACTTGCGCATAATATGAGGCTGGCGGCAAACGGGTGTAACCTTGTTTAAATCGTTGCACCCGGCCGCCCTCCTGATCGACAGCAATCAGTAATTTGCCATGTCGAGCAGCGCGCAGACTGTTAATCAATTCAGTCACTTGTTCGGGATCTTGATAGTTACGAGAAAAAAGAATCACCGCACCCGTGTTGGGATGATTTAATTTTTCTTTTTCTTCTGGTGCCAGGGTTAAGCCAGCAATATCCAGCATTATCGGGCCAATTGGGAGATTTGTTGTCATTGCCTTGTCATTACTCGGATTCGTTTTAAAATTAAGGGGCTTGGCCTTATACTAGGTCGCTATTTTTTTGTTAAGCGGAGTTTGTTATGCGTTTATGGCTTTTGGTGTTAAGTTTTTTATTTATGTCTGTTGCTGCTGCAAATGAGGGCGCAAAAGAAGCGGAAGCAGAAACGGGTCCCAAATATATGGAAATGACTCCCAAGTTTACCGTTAATTTGGCGGAACCAAAAAAGTTTTTATTGGTCAATGTGCAATTATTAGTTGAAGGTGCCAGCACGATTGAGGCTGTTAAAAACCACATGCCTGCCTTAAGACATGAATTAATCATGTTATACAGTGGCCGCTCATCAGATGAATTGCAAACCATGGAACAGCGAGAAGCGTTAAGGCAAGAAACAACCAAAATAATCCGTGAAACGCTGGAAAAGATGGAAGGCGGCAAAGATCATGGCACAGAAAAGAAAGATAAAGCCGAACATGAAGAAGGATTTAAAGAGGCTTATTTTACCGAGTTCTTGGTTGATTAGCTTTTATTAAAATGAAGGACAAAAGACTGGAGTTATATTTTTAAACAGTCTTTAAGGCGATCAACGTTATCAATAATCTGCTGTTCATTGTAAGGCACTGCGGCAAACTTCCCCCAGACTGGTGCAGGCCAAGCTTTATCGGTTTGGTAACGAACAACATGATGAACATGAAGTTGCGGAACCAAATTTCCAATTGCTGCAACATTCATTTTATCGGCTTTATAAAGCTTGGCCAGACTCTCGGCAAGATAGCTGGATTCCTCAGTCAATAACGCACGCTCTACCTTGTTGAGTTGATAAATCTCCTGGAGTTCAGACCGTTCCGGAACCAGGATAAACCAGGGGTACTGGCTGTCATTCATCATTAATAATCGACATAACTCAAACTGGCCAATGCTTATGCAATCTTCTGCCAGGCGTGGATGCAACTGAAATGACATGGGGCTCTCCTAAAAAACTAAAAACAATGTTGGAAAATAGCTAAAATAAACTACTTATTTTCATCATTCTACTAAACATAAATAACAGGAGGATAGATTTATGTCTGCCCATGCCCTTTCAGCGCAAGAACTACCTGACGACAAGCTGTTAACCGTTTCCTTTAAATGGTTGTTAGGCTTGTATGCCATCATTCCCATGTGTTTAGTATTGCAGTTATTGGATGGCTGGTTTTGGCAGGGTTATTTACATGAAAATTTACCCAGCAGTCCCAAACAGTTTTTATTATTTCAAATTATTTTCGGAACACCGCATATAGTCGCCAGTTCCATTTTGCTGGCTAGCAACTCCATATATCTGAAATTTTATCAGTCAAAAATCATCTTGATGACACTTGCTATTGCAGTGGTTTTTGGCCTGGGTAGTTTGTTTATTCCTTATCAAGCACTGTATGTAACGGTATCTGCCTGGACTGTCTACCATGTCATCCGACAACAACTGGGTGTGGGACGCGGGTTGTGCCGAATGCCCGATTGGTTTTTCAATCTGGTCTTGTGCCTTAGTGTTTCAGCAGGCATTTTTGTTTATATAGGCATATTCCTTAAAAACAGCCTGGAAGTGCAGCAACTCGAAGCTATAAAACTGATTGCCGGCAGCTTATGTGCCGGTCTGGTTTGCAGTGTATTTGCGGGGCAACGCTATGCGACCACGCCATTGGGTAAGTGGTTTATGTGGTCTAATGTATTTTTAGTATTAAGCAGTTTTTATCTTTTTATTCAGCAATACTATTTTTTTGCCATTCTGATACCAAGACTGGTTCATGACGCGACCGCTTATATTTTTTACGTGGCACACGATTACAACAAACACCACCGACAACCACAAAATTTAATGTATCGCTGTGCCGCGTTTTGTCGTCTGCCGATAGTTATCGTGTTACCGCTGAGTTCATTTTTTCTGGCTTTTGTATTGCAGTCCTACGGGGACGGCTTGGTTAATCAGCTTACCCAGTTCTTTTTTGGTGTAGAGATTCGTAAAGCCATAACCTTGGGCTTTCTTGGTTATCTGGCGTTAATGCATTATTACACCGAAGCCTTTACCTGGAAGCACGGTTCGCCTTACCGGCAATTTATAGCCTTTTCCAAATAACTGATTCTATGATTTAATCTCACAAAGTTTATTAACAAAACGAGGTGATTTATGTCCGCAGTACTGACTAAAACGCATTACACCGCTGAAGAGTATTTAATTCTGGAGCGCGCAGCGTCAAGTAAAAGCGAATTTCACAACGGTGAAATCT
>CANNLO010000252.1 GCA_947505055.1 Methylococcaceae bacterium
TCCAATAGCCCCACTGGATGATCCAATGGCGCTATAAAATCGTTCAAACTTCAGTTTAAACATTAAAAGTGCACCATTAGTAAACAGCAGTTACCGCTTCACTTTAAAAACAGGCCTGACAAGCTTTACATCCATCCCAATTTAAGTGCGATCAAGGAGTTCATTATGCCCAAGTCTAATTTTATTCCCAATGGAGACCATGATTTTCTGGTGTGGCTAGATCATCTTATTTCCAATATAACACCTGATTATGGTTTACCAGAGTCCGATATAAAGGCCCTAATCGCTGTGAGCACGCAGTTTCATGAAAAAGTGGCCAATGCCAGCAAAGCAACAGCCATAGCCAAACAGGCAACCGCTGAAAAAAATGATTGCCAACATCAGGCCATAATGTTGGTACGCGCCGGAGTACGGCGAATCAAAGCGCATCCGGATTATACCGAGGCACGGGGGGCTTTTCTTAACATAGAAGGGCCAGAAGACACTTTTGACCTTGCCACGTCCAGTCCTGATCTGACGGCTATTGATCAAACCGGCGGGATTGTCATTTTAAGTTTCACTAAATACAAAAGCGACGGCATTAATATTTACTGTCAACGATCAACTGATGCCAATTGGGTGCTACTTGCCCGCGCAACCTTTTCGCCCTTTCTGGATAATCGCCCACTGCTTGAACTAAACAAACCTGAATTGCGACGCTATACCGCTGTCTATATGTCCAGAGACAAAGAGATCGGTCAGTATTGTGATGATCTTGTTATTAATTGTGCCCCATAACCATTCGGTTTTACGAATATATATCTGAGCATTAGCATTTAACAGGATAAATGCTAATGCTGTATTTTATGATATCTGAATATTTAGATTGATCCAATATCTCATAATTAGATAGGTATATCTGAAAATGTTGTTTTTGTTAAATGTTCAAATGAATTATGCTTTTTTAAAAATAGTTCTGATCCACAATAAAAAATTGTTGATAACTAAAACATGATTGATGCTAACCGGATAACCGGAAGCCAGTAAGTTTGTATAAAGACTTACTGGTTTTTTTTTGTCGCTACCAGCATTTGCTGTAATCATTTTCAGGAAAATCAGATTAATTTAGACGTTTAGGGTGGGTCTGAAAAGGTTCTATCTACTATTACAAAGCAAACTATTACATATTATGGACACACAGACAGACAGTCATACCATTGTCAGCAATTCCGAACCATCCCATGCGACACTGCTGGCTTTTGATGAATTGCAATCCCGGTCCTTGTCGCTTTCAGTTAGGGCCACGGCGTTGGTTTTTGAAGACCCGGTTTCACGCCGTTTGCTGGAACAGATCGAACGTATTGCGCCCAGCGATGCCACCGTCCTGATCATCGGCGAAACCGGAACCGGTAAAGAACTGGTTGCCCGACATATTCATGCCCTGAGTAACAGAAGCACAAAAGTATTTGGCGCCTTAAACTGCGCTGCGCTCAGTGAAAATCTTATCGAGAGCGAATTGTTTGGCCATGAGAAAGGTTCGTTCACCGGCGCTTATGCCAGCAAAGATGGTTGGTTTGAAACCGCCAATAAAGGCAGTTTATTTCTTGATGAGGTCGGTGATTTGCCGCTGGGCTTACAAGTCAAATTACTGCGTGTTTTACAGGAACAGGAAGTCGTAAAAGTCGGCTCAAGAACGCCTGTTCCCATAGACGTCAGAATTATAGCCGCGACCAATGTCAATCTTGAAGAAGCCGTTGCCGCCTCTCACTTTCGTGCCGACTTGTATTACCGTTTTAACGTGGCGACCATTCAGCTCAGTCCGCTACGTGAAAGACCCGGCGACATCATGCCTCTGGCCAGGCATTTCCTGAAAATTTACGGTGGCCGCTTGGGGTATAGTGAAGCCCATTTGTCTCCGGCTACCGAGCAGGTTTTATTGGCTTATGACTGGCCCGGTAATATCCGCGAACTTGAAAATGCAATTCATCGCGCTTTGCTGGTTTGCCCCGGTAATAGTTTGCGCCCTGAAGATTTCAAATTGTCGGGCATTAGAATCGAAGATCATAGTGCCTCAATTTCTACGTCCTCTTTGGAAACCGCTTTGCAACTACTCTGTGAGCAGGCACCGCCCAAGTTATTTGAGCTGATAGAAGAGTCGGTTATACGCAGCGCCTTTGATTACTGTGAGAAAAACCAGGTTCAAACCGCGCGGTTGCTGGACATCAGTCGAAACGTACTCCGCCATAAATTGAGCCTGTATGGCATGCTGCCACAAACCAGAAGAAAGCAACCCAATGACAATGATGAGGCAGAGACCATAGAGCCGCTCTTGGATGCCTAAGCAATTGTGTTTATTATACTTTTTGGAGCGGGAGTGCAATGGCTTCAGCTGTTGCCAAGAAGATTGGAGAGCGGAGAATAACTATTTTTTGCCCCTCCAAACACCTCATCATTCCATGACTTACCCAACCTCAGGGCATCAAGAAAAAGTCCCCCGCAACTCAACTATTTTTAACAACATTTTCCAGGTTTAATATTACCCATCCAGTAATAAAACACAGGCAAGATAATTTTTAGTTTTTACCTGCAAAAAACATTCTCCAATTAAGTAAGAAACCTCTAAACATTTCTTAATATTTGTGAACTACCTCTCAGTATTAATCTAAACAAGCTGCTGGCTAAGCAACAGCCAATCAACAGTAGCTGTTGTTACATAAGCATACTCTAAAAGATAAAATAAAAATATTACTTATAAAACAATAATTTAAAATTTGGCACGGGAAGTGCTTTGAATTAAATGAGATCATAGAATTGTTTCTCGGAAATCTCTCTACCCCTCCTATTTTTTTGTGTTTTAAAGGTGATTTTATGAAAAATTTAACTAAATTAGCTGCAGCAGTAACGTTGGTGCTGGCTGCTGGTAATGCTTCTGCTTCGTGGATTGATGGTAATACTGTTGGCGCTCCGTCTTCAGTTGCATTTCAAATCGGTTCTGGTACCAACACTTTTGTACTGGATTTGGCGCAAGGTCATACCGGTCTTAACTATGCCTCGTTTCAAAATAAAACCGAAGGTGTGGCAAGCGGCTTGTCATGGGATCTGGGTGCCTTGGGTGGTACATTGTTTAGCGCAATTGCCGCAAATACAGCCAATTTCAAATGGTCGGTAATAGCCGGTTACCAAGTTGATGGTGAGGCTGGAACGAATCTTGATAAAACCAACACTAATTCATTTGGTGCAACTTTTAGCGATCCAAATAATGCACAGTGGGGAGCCCAGTCTACGGCTAATCCGGCCACTGTTTTTGTTCAGCAAGGTTATTCCTTTATTCAAAATGAAGTTTCAAATACCGGCAAGATCGGGTCTTGGCTTGCGCTTCTAAATGCTTCTTATAATGGTGGTGGTGCACCAGTTACGACTTTGGCTGCTGTGGGTACTTCTTCTTATTATGATACAAATCTTGCAGATTTGAGTGACTTAGCTAACAACCCTTCATCTACAGGTGCGACAACTGCGAATTACTTTGGCATTTCCAATAATAATCTGGATGGAGGTAACAACCAGATTGCACAGTTGGGTACTTTCAGCCTGAGCGCAAACAATGTGTTGAGCTATGCGCCTTCTGCTGTGCCGGTTCCTGCTGCAATCTGGCTGTTCGGTTCTGCAATGCTGGGCATGTTGGGTTTTACACGTCGTAACAACGCTAAAGGCTTGGCGGCTTAATCCTCCTTGCGCCTCTTATAAGCTTTAAGAGGCGCAAATTTAATATATTTATCTTAGGAATTAATCATGAAAACATCATTTAAACTTAAAGCGCTGGCGGTTGCCGTTGCAGCGTTGGCCGGTACGCAATCGGCGCATGCACTTTTACCCTGGACCCCGGCCGATGCTACGCCAGATCTGAAGATCTATACCTCAGGTGGCGCGGCACAAGATAAGGCTTATGCCTCTGCGGTTATCAATGTACTGGCTGAACCGGGTACTGTGGACAGTTTTGAAGATGATAATGCCGGCACTGTAGGCGCACGTTTTGCTGGTTATTATTTTATCGGCAGAACAACACCAGGTGCTGGTGGTATTCCTGCTGCTCTGCCAGCAGGACTTTCGGGTAAAAAGATTTATCTGGAAAAACGCTCACTCGGTGCCGCAGGTTACGGCGTAGTTCCCTTGGCCGGTAATGTCGCGCTGGATCATCTGGATATATTCCTGGCCAGCAGCAACAGTTTAGCGGGTTCCGGCTCTGCTGCTGCTTGGACTGCAAACGGCACCAACAAATATAAATCCGTAGCTTCTATAGTTACCGGCACTGCAGGTCAAGGCGCTTGGGGCAACTATTTGATCTCTAGAGTTTCCGATGGCGGTTTTATCGGTGTTGATGCCGAAGCCTTGCTGCAACCAGGCACACAAAATTATCCTACGCCGATTAAGGAGCTTAGCACCAACGCGAATACTGCACCTTGGATTTCGACCTATAAAATAACTGATTTGGGGGCAGCACGGATACCTACCGGCGGCTTGGTTTATGGCATTGGTGTGACCCTGGATCTTTATAAAGCCTTACAGATTGCTCAGTGGAAAACCGGTCAATTGCCAGCCGATGCCGGCACAAAAATTGGTGAATATACTGATGCAAAATATATCCCAAGTTTGAGTCGTAATTTCCTGGCTTCCTTGTTATCCGGTCAAGTAACCAACTGGGCCAATGTTCAGTTTAGAGACATTGTCACTAACCCGTCCACACCAGCGGTTTATTCCTTGAGCCAAATTCCTACAATTGCTGGTTATCCTGTTTTGGCAGCACCGACCAAATATACAGTAGGCGTAGGCAGACGTAACACCGGTGCGGCGATAGGCGCGGTAGGCTATGCGAAATTGTTGAATTATCCGTTTACGCCTAGCAGCTTCGTTCCAGCAGCTGATACGCCCTCCTTATCAAAAACAACTGCTGAACCTTATGTCACTTCGCCCGGCGGCGCTGCGGCAACGGACAACCTGCTAAAAGACTGGCAGGCTGGTACTAATGTCAGCGGACTTAACTATTTGCCAACTGGCAAGTTATGGGGTTTTGCGTTACACAGTGGTGATCGCAATGCTGCTGCTGCAAATGTAACGCCTACGCAAAACTGGCGTTATATCAAGATAGACGGTTATACCGGTACTATTGATAACGTTGCATCGGGTAATTATCCGTACTGGGCTGAAGGTGAAGTCTTGATTCAACCAACAATCGGCACTGACAAAACTAACTTGTTGACTGCGTTTGGTAATGCGTTGCATAGCACAGCAGTAGCTGCGGACATTAACCCAACATTGGTACTGCCTTACGGCCAGTCCGGTATCTTCGCAACCAGCAAGACTGATAACGTCAATACAACTACAAATGATCCGTTTAATGTTGCAGATCCAGTAGTCAACCTGACTCATTTCGCCGGTGGCAGCACTCGTTTGGGTATCGTGCCTAGACCTTTCAAGAATGGGGCATCTACTGCTGTGGTACTTGAACTGAAGTAAGACTTTACTCATAAACTTAGGCGTCATGGACGACGCCCTCTTGTTAACTTGATTAAATATCAGTCAGGAGTTTGGCAAGACCAAATAAAGTTCGCTTTTGCATTTCATCATTTAGGTAAATTTAGCCGTTGCAATGACGGCACAAGGATTGGGTGACAGTTCATGGCGTTGAACTAAAAAGGATTTTATAAGGGACGGTCAAAATGGAGATGTGGAGTAGACCAGGGGATTGGGACAAAATCAAGAACTCTGGGTAAATGGGGCAGCCCGGCCAAGCCGGGATTCGGGTTGTAAGTCAACCTGAACGGGTTTACTCAGAGTATTCTTAACCGCTGCGGGGTATGTCGTAAAACGAATTGGTAATAGTTTTACGAGATGTTCCGGTTTTTAAGCATTGCGTTTGCAAAAAGGCTTGAAATGAATACATCAGTATTATTTTATTAATAAAGCTCCGTTTAACAACGGGGCTTTTTTGCGTTTAGGCTTTAATCAGTTCTGTAGCGCTTGGCTACAGCTTTGCCTGGCTGAAGCGAGGCGCTACAGGTCTGAATAATTACTTTTTAATTTGGAAAATTTATTATGGTTACTCTTTATCATCCCTTGACTGAGCTTCCTGTCAGCAAACAAAAGCCGCTAGTCCTGGCGATACGTACCTTGATTGCCAGTGGCTTTGTGTTGGGTACGGGTGTAGCCCCGGCAAACGCGGAGTTGCCGGTACCTACGGCGGCAGTCACACTGACACCGACGCCGGTTGATATTGCAGTTCAGGGCCAAGCGACAGCGGTTGTTGCCGGTCAGGCGATGACCATTAAACAGATTACCGACAAGGCAACCTTAGATTGGAAAAGCTTTAATATTGATAAGGGTTACAGCGTAAACTTTGATCAGCCTTCGGCAACTTCAGTGGCATTGAATAATATTCATCAGGCGGATGCCAGTAAAATATTGGGCTCCTTGACCGCCAATGGCCAGGTCTATCTGATTAACCAGAACGGTTTTCTGTTTGGCAAAGATTCGCAAATCAATGTCAATTCGCTGGTGGCTTCCACCTTAGGTATCAGTGACACAGATTTTCAGACCGGCATTACCAAGGTCTTCGATCTTAACAAGAACAATAGCGACTACCTAACTAAAGCGGCCGCCTTAAAAGGTAATGGGGAAATTTATCTTAAGAACTCCCAAGGACATTTTGTGCTGGATGAGGCAGGGCAGAAAGTCAAAATTCAGGTTTTTCTGGAAGCGGGGGCCAGCATCAAAACCAATGCACCTGGCGGTAGAGTGATTATAGCAGCACCTACCATAACCAATCAGGGCACCATAGAAACGCCAGACGGACAAACGATTCTGGCGGGAGCAACGGATAAGGTTTATCTTCAAGAAGCCGGTGTCGACTCGGATATACGTGGTTTACTGGTAGA
>CANNLO010000253.1 GCA_947505055.1 Methylococcaceae bacterium
ATTGATTAAATGGTAACTTGCACAACGAACTTCATACGCCTGCTTGTTATTTAAGTGCAGTCGCTAAAGGATCAGCTTCATTTATCAACCATCTCTGACTTTGCCCTCAGATAGCATATCTTCCTATCTTAAAAATAAAACCGATTCATCGTCAGAGACAATCGAATGACTTATAAAGAATTAAAGACAATGCCTACATGAATTATTTATAACCATGAATCCACTCTATTTATAAAGAACTTGAAAAGTTTTTTGTTCGTGGTATGTTTAGTCCCTGAGTAAATGCTTGTTAACAAACACTTCATTTAAGTATAAAGAAGTAACAAATTAGTAAATCAAAGGCATCTACTTGATAGCTGATAAAGTTTGCCCGTTCGTTAAGCAATCATTCATTAGAATAATAAATACAATTACATTATCGTGAGGATGAGAAATGAGTAATGAAGAAAACGCAAAACCAGAAGAAACTATCCAACCACAACAATCAGAAGCCAATAACGGATCCGCTGCAGACCAACTTAAAAGTACTGCCGGCAATCTGTTTTCTTCGTTTCTAAGCTTAAAAGAAACAAATCCAAAAGTGTTTTTTGGTGCTATTGCTGGCGTAGCTGCTCTACTTGTTTTGATGATGTCATCAGGTGGCAATGGTTCAAAACCAAGCCTTTCTGGCCCCAAAATTATAAATCTGTCGGTAGGCCAACGCTACTCACTAAAGAGCGCCAATGCTTATGACCCTTCGGCTACAGTTCGTTTAGTTTCAACACCTGGCGCCATAGCCTCATATGATGATACCGAAGAAGCAGACAGAAGCGGCGCATGCCAACACATGCCTCAAGGTACTCAAGTATCTGTCTTAGACTTTGCCGACGCTTTTGGTAAACAAAATGCTTATGCTAAGGTGAAAGTAGAGGATGGTGATTGTAAAGGTACTGAAGCTTGGGCTTTAGCAATTGATATCCAATAAATAAAGTTTGACAGACTTCAAAATATACCTATAATACCCAGATAAATTCAATGCGGGAATAGCTCAGTGGTAGAGCACAACCTTGCCAAGGTTGGGGTCGCGAGTTCGAATCTCGTTTCCCGCTCCAATATTTAATAAAAAAGCCGCGTTATTTCGCGGCTTTTTTATTTCACATTTTATGGCTGCGTAGCAAAATGGTTATGCAGTGGCCTGCAAAGCCATCTACGGCGGTTCGATTCCGCCCGCAGCCTCCAAAAATGAATTCAAAGAGATCCAAGTAAGTATATTAAGCCCGCGAGTTACTTAACTTAGCGGGCTTTTTTATGCCCATAACATCCAACAAGATTCATTGACATACCGACATTAATGGCGGTATAAGTGTCGGTATATTCATTTCTGACATTCCTTATACCGTCATGCCACTATCAGATACCGCCATTAAAGCAGCCAAACCTTTACCTGATAAGCCTTACAAGCTCCCAGACGAGAAAGGCATGTATTTATTTGTTCACAACAACGGCAGTAAATATTTTAGGCTTGACTATCGGTTTAACGGTAAGCGAAAAACACTAGCACTAGGGATTTATCCTGAAACAACATTGAAATATGCTAGAGAAAAACGAGATACAGCAAGAAAACAAATCGCAGAAGGAATTGATCCGAGCGAATACAAAAAAGCTGTTAAATCATCAAAAGCAACACAATCATTAAATAGCTTTGAAATTATCGCGAGAGAATGGGGCTCAAAAAAAGTAAATAACTGGGAAGATAAAAACAATCGCTCTAAACGAATGCTGGAGCGAAATGTTTTCCCGTGGCTTGGAGTAAAGCCTATCGTTGATATCTTACCTATTGATATCCTAACCTGCTTAAGAAGAATAGAAGACAAAGGAACTATAGAAACAGCTCATAGAACTTTACAGATATGTGGGCAAGTATTCAGATATGCTGTTGCAACGAGCCGAGTTACCCGAGATATTACTCCAGATTTGCGAGGAGCTCTCCCACCGGCAAAAGGAGAGCACTTCGCCTCTATCACCGAACCCAAAGATGTAGCAGAGCTTCTGCGAGCTATAGACGGCTACAACGGTTCTCTATCAGCAATTTGCGCACTAAAGCTTGCGCCACTATTATTTGTTCGTCCGGGAGAATTAAGAGCAGCAGAATGGGCACACATAAATTTTGATGACAGCGAGTGGCGTTTTTTTGTATCAAAGACAAAAACAGAGCACATTGTCCCGCTTTCAAAACAAGCCATTGCTATTTTTCAAGAACTACACCCTCTCACAGGACACGGAAGATTTATATTTCCTTCTGAACGCAATCCACGAGGCGATAGATGTATGAGTGAAAACACACTAAATGCTGCCCTAAAACGACTGGGGTACGGTAAAAATATAATGACAGCTCACGGATTTAGAGCAATGGCAAGAACAATACTAGACGAGGTATTAGAGTATAGAGTTGACTTTATAGAACATCAATTAGCACATGCCGTTAAAGACCCAAACGGACGAGCTTATAACCGTACAGCGCATTTACCTGCTAGACATAAAATGATGCAACACTGGAGTGACTATTTAGATGACTTAAAAAGAGGCTCTGAAATATAAAAAGCCAGCTCATTATTCTTAATTCCAAACCACACAAAACACCCAACGCGCCATCATCCCAAAAAAAGTGATATTCTTCAGAAGGCTCATCGCAAAGTATTCCGCAAGTATAGCTGTTGTCCAAAGCTAAGCTTGAAAGTACAATATTACTAATATAAAACAATAATTTCCTGAGCCGACTATGCCAGCTACACCAGATACCAATATTAATTTAAACAACGATACTGATCTTGATGAGCTATATGATGAAGCGGTAAGGTTTGTTACTGAATCTAACAAATATTCAATAGCTGATATTCAGAAAAAATTTCTAATTGGATACAACCGCGCGGCAGTTCTTGTTGAACGTATGAAAGAAACTGGTGTTTTAGATGATATTGGATCTCTCCAAGAAAAATAACTACATTTCAAATTCAAACCGTAGTTCAAATACAGACATATCTATTTCTTACCTTGCTCCAACTTTATTTCAATAGCTAATACAAGTTCATTTGGCGTGGTTTTCAATGCCTTCGCTAATTTGAATAAAGTTGATACTGTTGGTTGGTGACGACCTAGTTCCATCAAACTAATGTAATTTCGTTGTAAATCAGTTTCAAACCCCAGTTCTTCTTGAGTAAAACCTACCCTCCTCCGTTCTTCGCGGATTACCTTTCCAACTACTAATGCGAATTCATCTTGTTTTATTCCTAGCATACTAGGAATATTTTGAACTATTTGGTAATATTTGTCTTCACAGTATACTGTGAATTAGTAGTGTTTTAGGTGTTTTCCCCAAACACACTATATGCAAACTTAACCAAGGAAGTTAATGTCAGAAGAACAGCGTAGGCAGCTACAACAAAAACTTTGGGATATTGCTAATGAGCTTCGTGGCAACATGGGGGCAGATGAATTTAGAGACTACATTCTAGGGTTCATCTTCTACAAATATCTGTCAGAAAAGATTGAGCGATTTGCCAATGCAGAACTAGCACAAGAAAATCTTAAGTTTGCCGATCTGCAAGAAAACACAGCTGATGGTCAATCCTATATTGCTGCATTAGAAGAAGCATCTGTTGAAGAATTAGGCTACTTCTTAAAGCCCTCTGAGACCTTTCATGCCGTTGCCATGAAAGGAAGCAATCAATTAGATAGCCAAGGCATGGGTGATAGCCATAACTTCATTCTGGGTGACCTTACCAAGATTCTTAAGAATATAGAGCAAAGCACCTTGGGGACTGATAGTGCCGATGACTTTGTAAATCTATTTGAAGATTTGGATTTGACCTCGTCTAAATTAGGTCGCACACAAAAAGATAAGAATGACTTGGTAACCAAAGTGCTAGTGCATTTAGATAAGATAGACTTCAATCTGGATGATGCAACTGCGGATGTGTTAGGTGATGCCTATGAATATCTGATTGGTAAATTTGCCAGTGGTGCTGGTGCACAAGCAGGAGAATTTTATACTCCACAACCCGTATCAACGTTACTAGCCAAGTTAGTCACTGCCAGTAAACAAAAACTTAAAAATGTCTATGACCCTACTTGTGGTAGTGGCTCCTTATTGTTAAGGGTAAAGAGAGAGGCTCTTCATGTTGATATGGTTTATGGGCAAGAACTAAACCGCACCACCTACAACTTGGCGCGAATGAACATGATTTTGCATGACGTGCATTATTCTGATTTTGATATCAAGCAAGAAGATACCTTAGAAAGACCCCAGCATAGAGAATTGCGCTTTGATGCTATTGTGGCTAATCCACCATTTTCTATAAGATGGAGTGCCAGCCAACTGCACATGAATGATGATAGATTCAGTGTTTATGGTAGGTTAGCACCGAGCAGCAAAGCCGACATGGCATTTGTTCAACACATGATTTATCAATTGTCAGAAGAAGGAACTATGGCAGTGGTATTACCGCATGGCGTGTTATTTCGTGGCGCAGCAGAAGGTCATATTAGGCAATATCTAATAGAGCAGATGAACTGCCTAGATGCTGTGATTGGCTTACCTTCCGATATGTTTTATGGTGCAGCTATTTCAACAACAGTATTAGTATTCAAGAAATGCCGCAAGAATCCGCAGGATGTTTTATTCATTGATGCCAGTCGGCATTTTGAACGAGTTAAAACTACAAATGTTATGCGACCCGAGCATATACAAAAAATTGTTGATACCTACAAAGAGTGGACTAATGAAGAGAAATACAGTCATGTAGCCACTTTGGCAAGCATTAAGGCTAATGATTACAATCTGAATATTCCACGATATGTGGATACCTTTGAAGCCAAAGCAGCTATTGATTTAGGTGCAATATCAGAACAGTTAATTGCCTTGGATAAGAGCAGTTGTAAAACCGATGCAACCATTGCCTCATTTTGTTTGGAATTAGGGATTGAACCACCGTTTTCTGTGAAAGGTGAGCAGGCATGAGTGTTCCTGCTTTAAGATTTAAGGAGTTTAGCGGTTTTTGGGAAGAGAAAAAACTTGGAGAAATAATTCAGATTGTATCTGGCTATCCTTTTAGTAGTGAGCTATTTGCAAAAGAGGGTAAGAAATTAGTAATTCCAAAGAATTTCACTCAAACTGGCTACGGAAATTTTTCAAATGAATACTTAAAATTTACATCAGAAGAATGTGATAAAAAATATATTTCTAATAGTGGTGACCTATTATTACTATTAACTGATTTAAATCAAAACTGTGAGCTTTTAGGAAAGCCATTATTATTAAAAATAGATGATGGTGAGGTGTTACTTAATCAACGAATAATTAGGATTGAAAATGATGTAACTCTAAATAAAGTTTTTTTGATGAATTTTTTCTTAACTGAAAATTATCATAAAGAAATTAAAAAGACTGCATCTGGCACAACTGTAAAACATAGCTCCAATAAAATAATTACTAATTTACCGTTATCATTCCCTTCACTCCCTGAACAAACTAAAATCGCCAATTTCCTCACCTCAGTAGATGAAAAAATCACATTGATCACCCAAAAATCTGACTTATTATCTCAATACAAAAAAGGTGTGATGCAGCAGATATACAATCAAGAGTTACGATTCAAAGATGATGATGGGCAAGAGTTTACAGAGTGGAAAGAGAAAGCTTTAGGCGAGGTTTTAGATTACGAACAGCCTACGAAATATTTAGTTTCGTCTACGAAGTATTCTAATGATTTTAAAACGCCAGTATTAACAGCTGGTAAAACATTTATTCTTGGTTATACAGATGAAACTGTTGGGCTTTGTGAACAAGGTCTCCCTGTAATTATTTTTGATGATTTCACAACGGCATTTAAATTTGTACCATTTTCTTTTAAAGCTAAATCATCAGCCATGAAAATTCTGCGTAAAAAGGATGGAGTTAATATCAATTATATTTATTCTGCTATGCAACAAATTGACTTTCAAAGCGGTGATGAGCATAAACGGTATTGGATTTCAGAGTACTCCCAAATAAATATTCCATATCCTGCTATTAAAGAACAAGCCAAAATAGCTAACTTTCTCACTGCCATAAACGAGAAAATCACCAACAATCACGCCCAGCTGAATGCCGTAAAGCAATACAAGCAAGGTTTGTTACAACAGATATTTACGTAAGCCATCATGACTACACTTCAATCTGAATATGAGTTAGAAAAAGCCTTGATGAGTCAATTAAAGGACATGGAATATTCCCCTGTCGTCATTGATGATGAAGCTGCAATGCTGGCAAATCTTAAAAGCCAATTAGAGATTCATAATAAAGGTATCAAACTTACTTCCACTGAATTTGACCGAGTTCTGATTCATTTAAATACGGGCACGACCTTTGATAGAGCCAAGATACTCCGAGATAGATTTGCCCTAAAACGTGACAATGAAGAAACCATTTATCTGACCTTCTTGAATTCAGATGATTGGTGCATGAATGAGTTTCAAGTCACCAATCAAATCACCATGCAGGGTAAGCGTAAGAACCGCTATGATGTGACGCTATTGATAAATGGTTTGCCTTTGGTGCAGATTGAATTAAAGCGCAGAGGTGCAGAGTTAAAGGTCGCCTTCCATCAAATTAATCGCTATCAACATAATTCCTATGATGCTGGATTTGCTCTGTTCCAGTATGTGCAATTGTTCATCATCAGTAACGGTGTTAATACCAAGTATTTCTCTAACAACAAAGAACAGTCCTTTAATCAAACTTTCTTCTGGACGGATAAAGAAAATAATCGCCTATCTGACCTACATGAGTTCAGTGCCGAGTTTCTAAAACCCTGTCACATTGCGAAGATGATGACGCACTATATGGTGCTGACCGAAGAGAAAATCATCAA
>CANNLO010000254.1 GCA_947505055.1 Methylococcaceae bacterium
ACCATCCATCTTTACGAGCGCGACTGCTCCATACAGCGGCGCAACCAAAAACTGATTGAAATAGCCCCGTCCCCGCAGCTGGATGAAGCGCAACGCCAATATATAGGCGGACTTTCGGTGCTTGCGGCGAAAGCGGTCGGCTATACCAATGCCGGTACCGTGGAATTTCTGCTCGACGATAAGGATAGGTTTTACTTCATGGAAATGAATACCCGCGTCCAAGTCGAACATACCATTACCGAAACCGTGACCGGCGTGGACATCGTCGAAGAGCAGATAAGGGTGGCGGCCGGCTTGACCTTACGCTATCAACAGCATGAAATTGTCCGGCGCGGTTACGCTATCCAGTTTCGGATTAATGCCGAAGATCCCCAGAACAGTTTCTTGCCCAGTTTCGGCCGGATTTCCCGTTATTATGCGCCCGGTGGCCCCGGTGTGCGTACCGATACCGCGATTTATACCGGCTATGAAATTCCGCCTTTTTACGATTCGATGCTGGCCAAAGTGATAGTCAGCGCGATGACCTGGGAAGATGTGATCAAACGTGGCGAACGGGCTTTGAAGGATATGGGCTTGTTCGGCATTAAAACCACCATGCCTTATTACCTGGAAATTCTAAAGCATCCCGAGTTTCGGGCCGCGACGTTTAATACCGGCTTTGTCGATAAATACCCGGAGCTTGTCAATTATTCCAATAAACCCCGGCCCGAGATTCTGGCCAGTGTTATCGCCGCTGTTATGGCTGCCCATACCGGCTTGTAATTAAAGGAAAAAGCAGATGCAAAAAATTCATATTACCGACGTTATTCTTCGGGACGCTCATCAGTCCTTAATCGCCACCCGTTTGCGCACCGAAGACATGCTGCCAGCCTGCGCCATGCTCGACGCTATAGGCTATTGGTCGCTGGAGTGCTGGGGCGGCGCTACTTTTGACGCCTGCTTGCGCTTTCTGAAAGAAGATCCCTGGGAGCGTTTAACAAAACTGAAAGCGGCCCTGCCGCTTACCCCCTTGCAAATGCTGCTGCGTGGACAAAATTTACTCGGTTACCGCCATTATTCTGACGACGTAGTGCGGGCGTTTATTGCCAAGGCCGCTGAAAACGGCATGGATGTGTTTCGGATTTTTGATGCGCTTAACGACATCCGCAATCTTAAAACCGCGATCGAAGCGGTCAAAGCCAGCGGCAAACATGCGCAAGGCACGATTTGCTACACCACCAGTCCGGTGCATGATCTGGCCGGTTTTGTCGCATTAGGCAAGGGTCTGGCTGAGCTGGGCTGTGACTCGATTGCCATTAAAGACATGGCCGGCTTACTGACACCCTATGCGGCCAGCGAACTGGTAAAAGCGCTTAAAGATGCGGTCGACCTGCCATTGCATCTGCATAGCCATTCAACCTCCGGGTTGGCGGAAATGTGCCAGCTCAAAGCCATCGAAGCCGGCTGTCAACATGTCGATACCGCCTTATCATCATGGGCAGGCGGCACCAGCCATCCGCCAACTGAAAGCCTGGTGACGGCATTGCGCGGCACGGTTTACGATACGGGTTTGGATTTGGATAAGCTACAGGCCGTCAACAGTTATTTTTCCGAGGTCAGGAAAAAATATCGTCGTTACGAGAGCGAATTTACCGGCATCGATACCCAGGTGCATGTGTTCCAGGTGCCCGGCGGCATGATTTCCAATTTGGCCAATCAACTGAAAGAACGCAATGCCCTGGATCGCATCGGTGAAGTGTATAAAGAAATCCCGCTCGTCCGTAAAGATCTTGGCTATCCGCCGCTGGTGACGCCGACTTCTCAAATTGTCGGCACGCAAGCCGTGTTGAATGTGTTGACCGGCAAACGTTACGAAACCATTACCAATGAGGTAAAGCGTTATCTGCAAGGCGGCTACGGCAAGGCTCCGGCAGCTGTTGACAGTGAGTTGCAAAAACGCGCAATTGGCGCAGAAGAGGTGATTGACTGTCGCCCTGCCGATTTGCTTAAACCGGAGTTTAACAGCCTCCGTCAGGAAATCGGTGCACTGGCACTTAATGATGAAGACGTGCTAAGTTATGCGATGTTTCCTGAAGTGGGCAAGCTGTTTTTAGAACAGCGGTCTAATAACGCCTTGGTGCCTGAACCTTTGGAGCTTGAATCAAGAGCGGCTGACGCCGTAAAAAAAGCGCCCACCGAGTTTAATGTGGCGCTGCACGGCGAGTCTTATCATGTCAAAGTCACTGGCGCAGGCCCGAAAAACCAAACTTTGCGGCATTTTTATTTTATGGTGGACGGCGTTCCCGAGGACATTGTGGTCGAAACCCTGGACGAAATAGTTTTGGATGGCGGGACACAGGGCGCAGTTAAAAGCACCATTTCCAGTAAACGTTCCAAGCCTTCCGCAGAAGGCGATGTGGTGGTAAGCATGCCGTGTAATATTCTTGACGTGTTGGTCAAGGTCGGTCAACAAGTGACGGCAGGACAAGCCGTTTTGATCACTGAAGCCATGAAAATGGAAACCGAAGTGACTGCACCGATAGCCGGTATTGTGAAAGCAGTACACGTAGTTAAAGGCGAACCGGCTAATCCGGATGAAGTCTTGATTGAGATAGTAGCTTCTGTTTGATGAAAAATAATATGACAAAACCGCCGGGAGCGGATTTGTATCCGCGCTTAGGGTGCCGGCCAGGACGGCCCGGCATGAAACCGGTTGTAGCCGATGCTGATACCATTGCCTATGCGGCTGACTTATTGCGGCAAGGCCGTCTGGTTGCTTTCCCCACCGAGACGGTTTACGGTCTTGGTGCTGATGCCGGTAATCCCAATGCAGTAGCGGCTATATTTAAAGCCAAGGGTCGGCCGGTTGATCATCCTTTAATTGTGCATATCGCCGATATTGACAGTCTTGGCAATTGGGTAAGTTGCGTGCCTGATGAAGCACTAAAACTGGCTGAACAGTTCTGGCCTGGCCCATTGACGATGATATTGAACAAACAGCCGCAAGTACCCTTGGCAGTTACCGGTGGTCAGCAAACCGTAGGAATACGCATACCTAATCATCCGGTTGCCTTGGCCTTGTTAAAAAGCTTTGGCGGTGGAATTGCTGCGCCATCAGCCAATCGATTTTGCCGGATCAGCCCGACTCAAGCATTGCACGTCTATGAAGAGTTAGGTAATAGCGTAGATATGATACTCGATGGCGGTGCCTGTCAGGTTGGTCTGGAATCAACGATTATTGATTTAAGCGGCAATATGCCTAGATTACTCAGACCTGGACTGATTACCAGTCAGGAAATTGCTGACATTTTAAAAATCGACATTAACATTCCACACGCTTCAAAACCGAATGAAATCCGCGCCCCAGGGATGATGGAAGTCCATTATGCACCCCGCACTCCTGCGATGCTTTGCCCTGCAGAACAATTGCCGGACAGGATCAGACTGCTACAAAACAGTGGTAAAAAGTTTGGGCTGCTAAGTTGTCAGTTAGAAATAACAGAAACCAGTCAACTCTGTGTATTGCGTTTGCCACAACAAGCCGATGCCTATGCACAAAAGTTTTATGCCGCTCTACGCGAGTTGGATCGTTTGCAGTTAGATTTTATTTTGGTAGAACAGCCACATCAAACCGAACCTTGGCAGGCAATCAATGATCGATTAAAAAAAGCTACTACTGGGTGCTAATAATAAAAGGGTATCAGGTGAAACGAAATAACAAGGGTGGTGTGGTTCTGCTTTTATTGTTGAGTGATGTGTAAATAATACGAAGTTACTTAACCAAAAACCGGATTAAATAAGTTATGTCATCAAAACGTACTCCCTGTCCAAAATGTCAAAGTAAATAAATTTTGCCGATTCAATACGGTGAGCTATCAATGGCAACCTTAGATAAATCCGAAGCCGGTAAGCTTGTGTTGGGCGGGTGCTGTGTAACTGAAGAGTCTGCCAAGTGGTATTGTCTGGATTGTGAGCACGAATTTGGTCAATATTGGGATACTTAAAGGATCTTAAATTATGAAGCGTAACGGGGTTTGCAACCCCGTTACTCACGTTTCGAACGCTATTGAAGCATTCAAACGTTTCAGTCGGGGTTGCAAACCCCGACCGGCATCGGTTTCCCCTTGCCTTCAAATTTATTATTTATGCGGTTGTTTGCTCAACCATTGCATCCGCTATTTTTTGCTGTAACTGGTTGGCTGCGGTGAGGTGGGATTTCAATTGGTCACAGACTGCCATGAGTTCATCGACTTTAGCAACGATTCGAGTTTGTTCAAGAAAAGGAGGTAAACCGAACTCTATACTTTCACAGTTTGATTTATTCAGATAGGGGATGGTAGTGGATGTTGCCATATCTTCCATTTGTTTTACTACCGCTTGAATAACAATGCAGTAGTATTTAATAGCTAAAACGGCAATATGACAAAACATCCATCGATGATTAAAATTCTGTTTTATCTATGTTATCGTTTAAAAGTAATTCTCCTGCTTTAGTTACTTGTTTTCCAGAATACTTTGTTGATATATTAAATTTATCAACCGATTTCATTTAATTAGTCGGTTGCTCAACTACTTCTGGGCGTAACTGTGACCAAGCTCCAGAATCAAAATTTACTTTGTGGCCATTTTCAAACTGGAGTAACACCTTTGGGGTCAAATGCCCGTCAATAGTTTTCCGTAGTGAAATCAGCGATACATCACCTGTGGATAGTGATCTCAATATCGTTGCTAACGTGGATTTCCCTCGCCCATTATCACCATAAATTAAAGTAGCTTTCAGACAAGTATGCTTTTCACCCTTTGCATCGTATAGAAGTCCAATACCCTGTATTTCAGAAATTCTTTTTAACATTAATTTATCCCTTGTTGCTTTCTTGTTGAGAGCTTATGGCGCAGGAGACTTTGAATAGAACTTGTGGATTGATAGACCAATATAAGAAATATATTAAGCATCATTATTTACATTTATTGATTGTTCAATCATTACATCCGCTAGTTTTTGTTGCAACTGATTAGCTGACGTAATACCAGCTTTTAGTTGGTCGCAGATAGTCATTAGCTCATGTACTTTGATGACGATACGCTGTTGTTCTGGTGATGGAGGAGTTGGAATCCAAATTTCTCTTATTGTACCCATTGATAAGCTGGGTTGTGCAGTTGATTTCATTGACTTGAATATTTCTTTTCTCCCTTCGGGACTATTCATAAATATTGTTAAATATTCAAGGTTCAAATCTGCGAAAGGCTCTACTTTTGCAACATTCGGCGCTAAATGCCATCGACGAGTATCGCTGAACAGGCAGACGTCGCCTATGCCGGCGCCAATAAATGTAACAAGCAAAGACGGTCTATCTAGTGCGCTTCTAGGTAAATCCAGCGAAGTATTCAAATCGATAAATTTTAAATTCTCAGTTTTAGGTAAAAATGGTCTTACGTTCTGCGCTCTTATAACGGGTACTTCACCTTCATCTTTTAAATTTATATATTCTGTATATTCAAATCCCGCTAATTTTGTAACAAATGCCAATTCGCTCAATGTTTTAAATATCCAAGGCTTAGGAATTGATATGCCGGGCAATGAATTTGTTGTGATTTTTTTTGGCTTCTGTATTTCTTTATTCTTTACACGTAGTGCTTCACTTTCTTTGATACGATTAAATAAGTTTGTAACTGGTTCATCATTGGGATATTGAGGAACCAGTTTACCCATGACGGCGAGTTGTAGCAGAGTTTGTTTTAGTGCATCTATGCTGGCTTCAGTCGTAAACAGGGTATCGAAATGCTCAGAGATGCGTTGCCAGTTGGTGTTAAAGTCTATGGCATTTTGTGATTGCGTGAGTGTGCCGAGCAGATGAGTGACCAGTTTTTCGTGGGCTTCGGCGGCGTCATTATGTTGGTTTTCTAATTGGTCGCAGAGTGCCATGAGTTCATCGACTTTAGCGACGATACGTTGTTGTTCGGCGAGGGGTGGCAAAACAACTAAAAAAGGGTCAATATTAGTCGTTGTAACTTGAGGCTGAGCACTGCCAGTAACTATTTTTTCTTTATCAGCAATTGTCAGGGAATAAAAAAAGAATTTTAAATCCAAACATTTCCACGTGTTTTGTAAAACAAGTGTATTGCTAGTAATAAAGCAAAGTGGAGGCGAAATATTTGGTTTGCCACTATATGCACCACGACAAGATACAAGTAATTGAGACTCTGAATATAAGTACGAACTGTAATGTCCAATAATCCCATTAGCACCAAAAACCTCATAACCTTCTTCAGTCAATTCCGTATTGGCAAGTCCCTTTCCATAAACAACATCAAATAAACTACCAAGTCTTGTCCATTCCCAATTTAAAGGTAATTTGAATGGTTTTTCTCCCTCAGTTATTTTGGGAAACAACTTATCTTTTTTGATTTTGCCTTCAGCTATCAACTTGGCATTTTCAGACTGTATTCGTTTAAGCAACTCACTAGCCGGCTCATCACTCTCATCTTGTGGCACTAATTTACCACGCACCGCCAATTCTAAAATCAATTCACGCAGTTTCTTAACCCCATAAACACTGCCAGCACTGCCTGAACTTCTGCCTCGTCCTGATTTCTTCTCGGTATCCGCCCCAGTCCAAATATCCAGATGCTCAGTGATTAACTGTTCAACACTCACGCCTGTCTCTCCAAGGCTGTCGCAAGTATAGTTTTCAACTGGCACCGCAAATCCGCAATATCGGCTTGCATGGTTTGATACTGTGCCAACAACACTTCAGGATCATGAAGCTCTTGTTCGCCCACATGCGGATTCTTGCAATCAAGGTTGTAATTGCGGGCTTTAATGTCCTCAATACTCATTTTCCAAGCGTATTGGTTTTCTTCACGGGTGCTGAAGTTGTCGGATTCTTTGCCCCACCAATC
>CANNLO010000255.1 GCA_947505055.1 Methylococcaceae bacterium
TGGTTACTATTACAATCTGACTACAATTAAGACCGCCTAAACAGCGGTCTTTTTTTTGCTTTTAGGAATTGGACAGCGCTCAATTGAAATATTTTAAATTCAAAACAGATTTACAAGAATTTGCTGAGCTTTGATCCCACAAAAGCTAACCCATCTTCGTTGCCTACATAGATAAGTGCCTGTTATTACAGAAAGTTAAAATTTTTTAACCCTCTCAGATGGTACTACAGATTTTTTATTATCAATAACCGTCTTGCATTTACCAAGCGGGTCTGGCTTGATGCTCAAGGCAGTGAATATTTGTTGTTGCCTGACTTCGGGTTGGGTCGTGGTTCTGACGTGTATGGTTTTATTAGCCTCTGTCGGCAAGGTAAGCGTGAGACGTTGTTGTGTCGACAGGATGTTGCGATGCTGCCCCAGTTCAGATTAATACCTTGCTGTTTCAGCTGATAACGTAGGGTATGCAGCAGATGGTAGGCCAGTAAGGTAATAAATAAGTGACCGGTGACGCGATCTTCTTTTTGATGATAGACCGGACGTAGGCCGAGGTCAGTTTCCAAGCTTCTAAAGGTGGCTTCATTAATTGAGCCACTGCAATCTACTGAAATATAATGAAATATTGTCGTAACACCTTAACCCATAGGTAAGTTTTTGTGGTTCTTTACAGGTATCACCGACCTCAACTGCACTGGCATTCAAGGATATAAGTAATAGGGAGATTGCAAAGCGAACCGTAGTTATCCTAACAATTAATATAGAGGCCGAGAACCATTGATTTGATTGTAATCGAAGCTGAATTTATTGATTTAAAGGGGAATAAAAATGAACTTGGCTAGTAGGTAACTCTGGTTAAGGAAGTCAGGCTCCAGACAAACTATGACTGGAGCCCAACAGGTTGGCGTAAGTCGCTGAACAGCGTCCATCAATTTACACCTTTTCTATCTATCCGTGAACTCTACTCTGCTTCGTCGTCATCATGACTCCCAGCAATCTTGATTTCGATCGTCCGATCGTTGCCACTGTTAGGATGCTGGATATTAACCCAGGCGCGGCTTTTGTTGAATGGGTCGAAGTACAATCCGGTAAACTCCGATCCCGGCGTGCCGTTTGATGCCCAACGCCCTATGCCTTCCCCGATGTCAGTCAGATCTCCGTCCTTGTTTAGATCCTTAGCGAACCAGATGTCGTTATCGACGCCGCCATTACGGTCTTCAACGATGTAAATATTCCCGTCATGGTCGACTGCCAGATTGTCAGGACTTCTCAAACTAGTCCCCACAGCGATGCCCGTACCCAAGTCGATGGTGCTTTGATTGGCGAAGACAGAAATTGTCTGTTTCTTCAGATCCAGTCTATAAACCTCGTTAGTGGTCGTCGTGGCGATGTACAGGTACTCTTTAGCTTTTACGGTCTGGATCTGTAGGTCTTCAGGACGTTGGTAGTCCGTACCTTTGAACGCAGCCAGGTTGGCCGTCAAACGCGCATCAACTGAAAACACGCCGTCAACGTCGGTTATGGTTACTGCTCCGGTCAGGCCATTTCCATTCGCGTCGGTGAACGGAACCCAACTATATGCGCCAGTGGCGTTTGGTGTGTTGCCGTCGCCCACCCGCAGTACCGAGGTTGTGCCTGCGGCGAAGTAATCAGCCTTGCCATTTTTGACCTTACTCATCTTGGCTGCAGGGGTGTATTTGTAGACATTGCCGCCGTTCAGCTCGTCGATGAAGTACATATTGCCGTCTTTGTCGAACTGGATGCCTTCGTGCGAAGTGCGTGGAATCACATTTTGATGAACAAAGTCCGCACCGTCGTTGCTAGTGGCCGAAAGGGGATTGGTAATGGCCGGTGCCGTGGTCGGGTTTTTTAACTCGAACAGGCGCCCGTTATTGCTGCCTGCCCCCCAGGATTCCTCGCCTGTGATGAATGTGCCCCAGGGCGTCCAAAAAGACGGATCAAACGATTCGTGGTTAGTTTGGCTTTGCCAGATAGTGTCGGTCTCGCCCGTTTTCAGGTCGTGGCGCTGTACGCCCCCCAAACCTTGTTCGAACACCGTGAACAAGAACTGGCCCTTTTTGCGGCCTGTCTCGTTCACAGTATTCATGTCCCAAGCGGCTGAATCTGTCAGATTTAGATTAGCGTTCGGCTTTCCGTCGGCCAACTGGGTTTTGCGGTCCGCAATCGACTTCTGGATAAAGTCTGGGTTACCAAAAGTAATGGGTTGGGCTTCGTCGAGGGTCGGGCTAGCCGATGTGGAGAGCGGCGTAAAATCGGCAAATCGGGTGTCATCAGCGAAGACAGAAGTCCCAGCCAACAACAGGCCAATTGTCATGGAAAGCTTAGTAAGCAGTAATTTGTTTTTCATGTTTTCCCCTAAGTCTTAAATTAGCTAATTGCGTAATAAAAAAAGTGACTCCTTCGATATCTTCAGGAGCGCATGCCATTTGGGCATCAACATAAAAAATCTTTGCCCGCTTTTAATATACTTGCTAAATATTTCATTTATGTGAAGAGTTAATTAAGATTTGATGAAACAGGCGACTATCAAAGGAAAATCTCATGATTTCCTGGCCAACCTCTTGACTGTTTAAAGAAGGAAAAATGTGGTCAGACCCCATTTTAATGCCGGTTGGGGTTTGCAACCCCGACCGAAACGTTTATAGACTTCAATAACTTTACAAACGTGAGTGACGGGGTTGCAAACCCCGTCACGCGTCAGGAAGCGTCAGCAATCAATTAATCGATGGCTTACGCCGCGTCAATCCACTCCAAGCCAGCATAGTGCAGACGAAAAGCCAAACAGCCGAGGGCAGAGGCACGAAAGTTACTTCATAGCCAATCACATCCAGCGCCCGCAGATCGAAGTTGGAAACCGACGAAATCTGGGTGTAAGCCAGAGTAGGATCCATGATGCCTAAAAACAGCCCGGAAATGTCGTCCGCCTTCCAATGACTGGCCTGATTGCGATCGCCAGTGTATTGACCGGTTGAAAAAGCAACCTGGGTGCCCAGATCGTCAAAATAACTGGCAACACCGGGCCGCAAATCTCGAGGCATCGTTGAAAACTCGCTCATTGTGGCCGGATTGGCGCTAGGACCGAAGCGGAACAAATCCAACAGAAATGGCGTAACACTGCCAGGACGATTGTCTTTCAGCATATTATCAATGTTATCGACAACCGAAACAAAACCCAAAATATGGCCGATTTCATGGGCGGCTACTGTTTCAAAATCCATAGTGTTCGCCGAGACGCCGTTGTTGGCATCGTAATCGAACGCATAACCGCTGTTAAAATTAATGACGCCATCGTTGAGACCGAATGTGTTATCCAAAAGCGATGAAAATGCCGTTGACTCGCCGAGCGCCTTAAGGTTGGCTTTGGTCGCCGCTAGATTGGTCAAGCTGAAATTGGCAGGCACATAAGCACTGGCCAGATCAGTCGTGGGTAAATAACTGACGACTCCATCATCGGCTTCGTTGGCTGCATCGGTAACCATCAGATTGCGAAAATATGTATAATTGTTTGAAAGCTCAATCGAGCTTGCATTACCTATTACCTGTGCATTATTAAGATTTGTCATGTTGACCGCAATATTGATCGTTACCGTATCCTGCAACTGCGATGACCAGCGACTACCGGCTCGGTTTAGCGCGGCAGCCGCATCGTTACTGAGTCCGTTAGTAATAAAATTGAAACTCAGAGCCTGAGCAGAAGGCATTACGGCCAAACAGAACAGGGCAATTGCGGAAGTTGTTATTAGTTTTAGTTTCACGATTTTCTTATGATGCTTGTTGTGGAATCAGTTTGAAGATAGTCTTTTTCGATGATGGTTTTGTGTTGAACCGACTATCTATTAGGCAAGCACAATGTACCAAAGAAAAATGACAAAATGATTAAAAGATTATGACAGATCAAATAAGGCCGGCAATTCCAGTCGAACTGGGATTGGCAGCCTGCATCATCGGAAACAGCCATGGCTTAATCTTGCACAACCAGATCATGCAAAACTACCGACTACCAAGCAGTCGTGCTGCTGACTCAGATTGCCCATGCCAAATTCCGGGTTTAAATGCCTGTAGTTTTGACTAAGGCCAATCTAAGCTGACCAGAAACGTTGCGATTGCCTTATAATCTTATATCCGACATCTAAACGTAATTTTTCAGGTGAATAAGTGGGTCAAATAGGGTCAGACCCCATTTTATTGTTGTTTATCGATGCCGGCCGGGGTTTGCAACCCCGACCGAAACGTTTGAAGTCTTCAATCGCTTTCAAAACGTGAGTAACGGGGTTGCAAACCCCGTCACGCTTCGTTTTTGGTTCACAATGGGATCGGGTGAGCGTGGCAAACGTTCGGTGAGTGCCGAAAGAGTGAAAAATGGCGCTGCTGATAATGGATTTAAGGTGGGATACTTCGGTTGAGGCGGTTGAATTTCCTATCCGTATTATTTATTCCTATATAATAGTGTAAAACCACCTAAGATTAATTCAGTTTATTCTATTTGTACGAGTTTCCTTGGTAAGCCTGACTGTGTTTGCCGGTAATTTCTCAAATCTATGACTCTATTTGATTTTTAGTGGCTAAATAATAAAACACCCTGATAAACAAAGTCCTTAATTTTTAACTAAAAAAGTAAAGGGCTGTCATCTCGGCATGAACTGCCAGGATACAGAATACAGGAATGTAATCATAAACAATGGAGATCTTATTTTGAATACTAAACATAAACTAATCTTATTACTGTCCATTGTTGGTTTATTATTTATTGGCTGCTCTAAAACAGAAGACGCTAATGTTATCAATGTGGCGGTTTCACCTTCCTCACCACCCATGCTCTTTGAAGAAAATGGAAAGATTGCCGGCGTAGATCTTGAGATTTTTAATGGCTATTGCCAAGCACGGAACTGCACCCTTAAAATCACACCTTATGATTGGCAGGGCATGCTGGGAGCAGTTTCCAGCGGACAAGCCGACGTTGCCTTTTCGGGCATTTCTATTACTGATAAACGCAAAGAAGCAATGGATTTTTCAGAGCCTTATTATGATAATGCTTGGCACTTAGTTAGTTTAACAAACAGAAATATCAAAATCACCGATCTTGCACAATTAAAAGATTATTCAATAGGCTACCCTCGTGGCATGGCATATAACGACCTGATTAAAAATGAACTAGAGCCCAAGGGCTATTACTCACTCAGTAAGGTCAAGCTTTATCCTTCTTATAGCGAGACAATTACTGATCTACAAAACGGCAATCTTGACTTAGCTTTTGTTGAAGAACCGGTATTGGCTAATTATCAAAACAAAATGAAATTACCACTGACCAGCAGTTATGTTTTTACCGGTTTCGACAAATTAGGTTTTGCTTTTGCCAAAGGTTCGACCAAGCGTGATGACTTTAATAAATATCTGACTGAACTCGGCCCGGAAAAAATTAAGGCGATAATGGATAAATGGATGAAATAAGTCAATTACGATTCGACTTATGAGTTTTCTTGATATTGTTTTACAACTTATTCAAGGCGTAAGCTATACGATACTGGTCACGCTAACGTGCAGCGCCACTGGATTAGTCGTCGGCCTTATCGTTGTTGGCTTGCGTCGACTTAGCTTTCCCGGTCTCCGATTATTACTTGATAGTTTTACCTATGTATTTCGTGCAATACCGGTACTGGTTTTACTTTTTATGGTCTATTTTGGCTTGCCGATGTCTGGCCTAAAGGTTCCACCACTGTTAGCAATGGCCCTTAGTTTGGGACTGATTGCGGGTGCCTATATTGCCGAAGTCTTTCGCGGCGCATTGGATTTAGTGGATGCCTCAGAAATTATCGCCGCCCAGTCTATGGGAATGAGCCGTCTACAAATCTTAATATCCATAGAATTTCCTCAGATGTTACGTTTTGCCTTTCCTGGCATGGTGAATGAGTTTACGACCGTTTTAAAATATTCTCCCTTCGCCTATACCGTTGGCATACCTGAAATCACCAAACAAGCAATGACCTTAGCCTCTACTACAATGCGGGGTATCGAAATCTATTTTGCCGTAGGCATTTTGTACTTTGTCATTTATCGTATTTTCCTCGCTGGCTTGCAATTACTCGAGCGCCACTATCGTGTCCCGGGCTTAGAGCCTAAATGAAAGCAAACATATCACCTCAAAGGAAGCTTCATGGCGTTGATTGAGATAAATAATCTGGTCAAAGTATTCGATAAACAAACTGTACTGGCAGGGGTTAATCTAAGTCTGCTTGAGGGCGATGTAAAAGTGGTGATGGGGCCCTCCGGTTGTGGCAAGTCAACGTTACTGCGTTGCTTAAACCGGCTGATCGAACCGACTTCAGGCACGATCATTTTTCGTGGTGAAGATATTACCAAGCCCGAGGTTGATGTGCGGGCACTGCGTCAAAGTATCGGCTTTGTATTTCAGCAATTTGCACTTTATCGACATCTTACGGTGTTGGACAATGTCACGCTGGCTCTGCGTAAAATAAGGGGTATGAACCGTAGCGAGGCAAATGAAAAAGCCATGCATGAACTGTCTCGTCTTGATATGGCTATCCATTGTGACAAGTATCCTTCGCAAATTTCGGGGGGGCAAAAGCAACGTGTCGCTCTTGCACGTGCTTTGGCTATGGATCCTGCTGTGGTTGTGTTTGATGAACCTACCTCTGCTCTCGACCCAATCATGTCTCGTGAAGTGGCTATGCTGATTAAAAACCTCCATCGCGATAACGTAACGATTATGTGCGTGACCCATGATTTGTTACTGGGACGTTATCTATCCGAACGCGTTGCTTTCTTGGATCAGGGCATTATCAAGGCAGAAGATACTTTTGAGAATCTTTGTAACAA
>CANNLO010000256.1 GCA_947505055.1 Methylococcaceae bacterium
AGCTTGGGTTATTGTTACGGCGCAAGAGGATATGAATACCATAGTCGGTGAAATGAGTCACCAACAGGGTAACGATTTTACCAAGATCCAGGATCGATTCAAAAATCGTATGAAATTGACCAGCTCTGATGTAGCTGAAGTCATACAAAAACGATTGCTGTTGAAAAATGATGAGGGTGTACAGTTACTAAGTGATGTTTATCATAATGAAGTTAATAATTTTAAAACATTGTTTGATTTTGCTGACGGCTCCCAAACCTATCGTAACTTTCAGGATCGCGAGCATTTTGTGCACAGCTATCCTTTTATTCCGTATCAGTTTGCCTTATTTCAGGCGGCTATTGCTAATCTTTCGCAACATAATGCTTTTGAAGGAAAAAATAGTTCGGTAGGTGAGAGGTCAATGCTGGGGGTTTTTCAACAAGTAGCTATCCAAATTAGTAGTCATGAGGTTGGCCAACTTGCAACCTTTGATTTGATGTTTGAAGGTATACGCACGGCCTTAAAAACCAACATCCAGAGGGCTATTTTACAATCTGAGAAACACCTAGACAGTCCTTTTGCCATTCGATTGCTAAAAACGCTATTTTTAATAAAATACGTTAAGGAATTTAAACCGACTTTACGTAATCTTTGTGTATTGATGTTGGATGGTTTTAGTCAAGATCTACCACAATTGCGCAAGAACGTCGAAGAGGCGCTTAATTTGTTGGAACAACAGACTTATATTCAGCGTAACGGTGATTTTTATGATTACCTCACCGATGAAGAAAAAGATGTTGAGGAAGAAATTAAAAATACTGAAGTAGAATCAATTGAAGTTGCCGCTGAACTAGAAAAAATTGTTTTTGAGCATGTCATCAAGAATAAAAAAATTCGATACGATGATAATGGACAGGATTATGCCTTTTCAAGAAAACTGGATGAACGATTACAGGGACGTGACTATGAATTAACCATTCATGTGATTAGCCCTTTTCATGAATTTGCCGACAATCAAAATTCACTGCTGATGCATTCTTTTGGTCGTGATGAGCTGTTAGTGGTTATGACACAAGACGAGCGGTTGGTCCGTGATATTTTGATGTATAAACGCACCGAAAAATACATTCGTCAAAACATCCAGATTACACAGCAAGAAGCGATTAAACGCATTCTTGCCGATAAGGGTTTTCAAAATAGAGAACGTTATGCCGAGCTACAACAACGCACACAAACCTTGTTAGGCAAAGCGAGGCTTTATGTGGCAGGCAGTGAAATAGAAGTTGGTGGTGACGATCCACAAACCCGAATCAATCGCGGATTTCATGAACTTATTACACGAGCTTATCCCAACTTACGGATGTTACGCGGAATTACTTATACAGAAAATGATGTTGCCAAGTGCCTCAAGCATTCGCAAGATAGTTTATTTGGTAACGAAGCTACTCCATTAGCAGAATCAGAACAGGAATTACTGGCGTTTATACAAAGTAATAATCGAAGTGGTATTCGCACTACTTTAAAAGGTTTGCTGGAGAAATTCGAGAGTAAGCCTTATGGTTGGTATTATGCTGCCGTGCTTTGCATTCTTGCTAACTTATGTGCAAGAGGTAAGGTAGAGGTAAGAACAGACGGCAATATTCTTGAAGAAGATGAGTTAGAGCGAACACTACGTAACACTCGAGAACAAAGCAATATCGTACTAGAACCACAGGTTGATTTTACTGGCTCACAAGTGCGTAATCTCAAAGAATTTTATGAAGACTTCTTCGACTCACAGCCACGCGCTAATGAAGCAAAGGCATTGGGGAAAGAAGCTGGCGAAGCTTTACAATTACTGATCAATCAAATTAGCCCCTTAGCGTCTCAAGCAGCGCTTTACCCTTTTTTAAAAGCGTTAACCCCTGTCATAGAGAAGTTAACCGCTCTAAGTGGTAAACCTTATGCTTGGTACTTAACCGACTTTTTGCGCTTGGAAGACGAGTTACTGGATTTTAAAGAAAATATCATTGATCCTGTACGAAAGTTTATGAATGGCCCCCAGAAAGGTATATTTGACAGTGCCAGGCAATTTGTTTTGGCTCAAGATGCCAACTTTTCTTATTTGGAGAGTGATGATTCACCTCAAATAATTGAGGTGCTGGCAGATCCAGAGTGCTTCAAAAATAACCAGATGCAACAAGTTAAGCTGCTGGTTGATACGCTACAAGTTAAGGTTACTTTGCAGATAGAAGCGGAAATAAACCTAGCCAAATCCGCAGCTCGTTCACTACAAGAGCGATTATGCGGTATGTCAGAATACACGGTGTTATCAGTAGAGCAACAAGCACAAATCTCACAGCCTTTTAATGAGTTTGTTCAGACTATAGAGAAACAAAAACTTATTGCCGTAATTCGGGATACCATGAGACGCTTCGAGGAAATGGAGTATCAACGGTTACTCTCAAAAATGACATCTTGGGCACAGCCTCTATCGATTCAGCCAAAAGAGCAGAATGACGATAGTATAAACAATGAGTCACCAGTCGGGACGCCAAAAATCGAGATTAAATCAGAACCTCGAATTGAATATATTACTAGTCGATCCGTTCGCGTTAATTTTGATAAAGCCTGGCTTGCTGATGCAGCGGATGTAGACTGCTATCTGGTTGCCATGCGAGAAGCGTTGTTGGTAGAAATCAGTCAAGGAAAAAGGATACAAATCTAATGGATACCTCAAAACTTAAAAAATTCGCTCAATATGCCCGACGCAGCTTGATTGATCAGGTTGCAAGCAAACTGGTTTTGGTTTTGGCAGACGATAGTGCGGCACGGCGTGAGAGTGCGACAGTTGTTAGTAAGCTTGAAGAACAGATTGACGTGCATGGTAAGGAGCAGATGATCGAGAAGATTTCATACATCTGGTTCAACCGTTTCTGCGCACTGCGATTCATGGATGTGAACCGATATACTCGCATAGGCTTGGTATCACCCGCTGAAGGGCAGTTTCAGCCTGAAATTCTGGCTGAGGCCAAAATGGGGCATATCGACGAAGAGTCTGTGCCCGAAAAAAAACGCCAACAGATTTTTGCTTTGCTTGGTGGAACTGCTCCTAGCCAAGATCCGCAAGCCGAGGCCTATCGTTTGTTGTTAGTTGCGGCCTGTAATGATTATCATAAAGCCATGCCTTATCTGTTTGAACGTATCGCGGATTACACCGAGCTCTTAATGCCTGAGGACTTACTATCTGGTAATTCCATTTTGGCTAATACCCGTGAGGCAATGACGCCTGATATGTGTCAGGATGTGGAAGTGATTGGCTGGCTTTATCAGTTCTACATTTCCGAGAAAAAAGACAAGGTTTTTGATGATCTGAAGAAAAACAAGAAGATCACGCCAGAAAACATCCCTGCCGCCACCCAGTTGTTTACACCACATTGGATTGTGCGCTATCTGGTAGAAAATTCTTTAGGTCGTCTATGGATGCTCAATCGTCCTAACTCACGACTGTTTGATAAGATGGAATATTACATTCATCCTGAAGATGTCGAGACCGAATTTCTGCGTATTAATAAGGCTGAAGATCTTAAAATCGTTGATCCAGCTTGTGGTTCCGGTCACATGCTGGTGTATGCTTTTGATCTGCTGTACGCTATTTATGAAGAAGAAGGCATTGATCCATCTGAAATTCCCGAAAAGATTCTGACGCATAACTTGTACGGCATCGAAATCGATGAGCGTGCCGGTGAGCTTGCTGCCTTTGCCTTAACCATGAAAGCCAGAGCCAAACAAAAGCGCTTCTTTAGAAAGCCGGTTCAACCCAACATCTGTGTGCTACAGGCTATCCATTTTAATGAAACTGAGATGAATGAATACATGGATTTTGTGGGACAGGATATTTTTACACTCGGATTAAAAACCACCCTGAGTCAGTTTGAAGAGGCCGATAACTTTGGTTCTTTGATTCGCCCTGTAGTGACCAATGTGCAAGGCATGTTAGAAATTCTGAACGCAAAAGACGTATCCAGTCATCTATTTTACAGTCTCACTCATGAAAAAGTACTTCAAGTATTAAAGCAGGCTGATTACCTTAGCCAAAAATATCACGTGGTGATTGCCAACCCACCGTATATGGGTGGCAAAGGCATGAACGGGCGGATGGGTACTTGGGTAAAAGATAATTATCCTGATAGTAAGTCAGATTTATTTGCGATGTTTATAGAACGCAATTTGGAGCTGGCGGTTAAAAAAGGAGCGGTTGCCATGATTACTATGCAGAGCTGGATGTTTTTATCTTCTTACGAAAAACTGCGTAATTGTATTCTCGATAAACACACGATTATTTCCATGGCTCATTTAGGGGCAAGAGCCTTTGACAGTATTGGCGGTGAAGTGGTATCGACAACGGCCTTTGTGTTAGAAAATGCCCATCATCCCGAATACAAAGGCGCTTATGTTCGATTGGTTGATGGTAATTCGGAAGCTGAAAAACAAGTTTCGTTTAAAGCGGCACTCCTTTAAATAAGGGTCTTTATTATCGAAGGCTTGTTAGAAAGAGACTTTTTTCGTGATTAAGATTATAAAAAAAGAAAAGTTGCTGATCCTTGAGTATGAGCCTGATAACTTAAGGGGAGATGGAGTAAGTTGGATTGATACAAGTCTAAAGGAAGATGGCAACGTTACTATTACACGTATCTTTACATTTCAGTCTAAAGATATTTTGATAGACCCTCAATTTATATTTGATGAAGAAGAACGCCGTGTATTTGTTTTGGGATTGATAGAAGAAAACTACTATAAGATCGATAAAGATATACTAGGTCTACAGTTTGATTTACTTCTCGATAAAGCTATGAAGGTTAACAAAAAGACTTTTGTTGCTACCGGAAATATATCTGTTTTCAATAAAATTGATAAGTTGGTTTCAGAGCAAATTGTCATTGGTGGCGATTATGAAAGTACAATCCCTGTTATTGAATTTGAAAGACTGCTGAAGCATTTTCCAACCAAAACAACACTTGATCATTTCGCTAATTCCAGAATTACAGGAATCCTAAAAGATTATTTAGGAACGATTACTGATGCAGAAAAGCAGCTCAATGATCATTTAAATAACCTAAAGCCCATTCAATCAACTGATAAATCACCTGATAAATTAGCTGTATTGCAAGAGTATGAAGTACTAAAGTACGAGTTTATTCGTGATCGGTTGGGCGAGATGCTGGGCAATTTAGATGCTTACTTAGAGAAGGATTGGCAGAAATTAATAGTGGAATTTTTACTACTTATATTCCCTAAATATGTGGCTGTGCTCGATAATTTGCATATCAATGATTATTACAAAAGGTCCGATAAACCAACGGCCCGATATATTGATCTTACACTTGTTGATTCTAATGGCAATATCGATATTATAGAAATCAAAAAGCCGACGCTTAGTCCTATGCTTTATGAATATCGCAATAACCACATGCCCAAAAAAGAACTAGCAGGTACTGTGATGCAGGTAGAAAAATACCTATTCCATTTGAGCAAATGGGGCGTAGATGGTGAAAAACAGATCAATGCTAAACGAGCCAAAGAACTTCCGAACGGAATGCAAATTAAGATCATTAATCCAAAAGCTATGATTATATTAGGACGGGATAATGAGTTTACTAATGATCAGCAGTTCGATTTTGAAATCATCAAACGTAAATACTCCAATATTGTGGATATTATGACCTACGATGACCTGTTGCAGCGACTTGAAAATATAATTGCAAAATTTAAGGTTAAGTCATGAGTGAAATGAATAACGTGAATCAATCACTAGAAGTTAAAGGTAAACCAGAAAATAATTTTTTCAGGGCATCTGCTGCAGACTTTAAGAAAATACCCGGGAGTGCTATTGCATATTGGGGTAGTGAAAAAATGATTGATGCTTTCAATAATAAATCAATTCTTGATTTTGCAATTTCAAAAGCTGGTATTGTAACAGGAGATGATTCTATATTTTTAAGGCAATGGAATGAAATTTCATATAATAAAATTAGCTTTACAGAAAGCATCCATGATCTTAATTTGCAAATTTGGGTGCCAGTAAATAAAGGTGGATCTTTCCGGAAATTTTATGGAAATAATGATTTTATATTAAATATCTACGATATTTGGTGTGAAGGAAAGACAACAAATTCTGTACGAAGGGGAGAGCCTTTTTATTACTATAAAGAAGCAATAACTTGGTCTATGGTGACAAGTAGTAAAACTGCTTTTCGAATTAGTAAAAATAAACTTTTCGGTGTGGCAGCGCCAGCAATTTTTTTGCATGAAACTGATAAAACATTATTTACATTAGGGTTTTTAAATTCAAAAATTGTTTCTCATCTATTAACTATTCTTAGTCCTACATTAAATGTTTTGACTGGTGACATTATGAATTTACCTCTCAAATATAGCCCTGTTCAAAATGAAAACCTTGAAGAAATCGTACAGAAATTAATTTGTAATACAAAAATTGACTGGGAATCATTCGAAATCGCCAGTGACTTCACCTGCTTACCATTTCTGCATCTCGACTACCGGCAACTAACGCTGAAGGCTTCCTATAAAACATACCGTGCCCATTGGCAAAAAATAACCCTAGAGATGCAACGTCTTGAACAAGAAAATAATCGTATTTTTATTGATGCTTATGGTTTACAGGATGAATTAACACCTGATGTGCCGCTAAACGAAATAACGCTAAATTCCAACCCGTACTACCGTTACGGTAACAACAAGAACGAAGAAGAATTGGAAGCGTTGCTACTGGCTGACACTATAAAGGAATTTCTCTCTTATGCTGTGGGTTGTATGTTCGGTCGTTATGCACTGGACAAGCCTGGTCTTATTCTCGCTA
>CANNLO010000257.1 GCA_947505055.1 Methylococcaceae bacterium
CAAGTCTGAGTTTATGTTCAGAGGCTCGATAAATAGTTGTGATGTACACATCAGAGAAGTGGCAAAAGAGGTGCTTTCGTGCAATGCTGCGGCAATAGCCCTATACCACAACCACCCCAGTGGTGCGGTTTTTCCGTCGGCTGCGGATCACAGCATCACCACTAAGCTAATTGAAGCGTTGAAACTGTTCGACGTGCGAATCCTTGATCACGTAATAGTCAGCTTCAATGAAACCTACAGTTTCGCGGAGGCTGGGCTTTTATAGCTATTTACCTTGGCGGGGGCTATAAAAGCCCCCCTTTTTTCCTTATTCTTTAAAGAGATAGTTATGGAAACAGTACCTATTTATGATGTCGGCGGTTCGCTGCCGGTATCGCTAGAAGCATTTAGTAACCGGCCTTGTGCTTTGCCATTCGGCCATCCGGCTTATTTGCCGCCGTCACCCCAAGAGGTGGATCTTTTGGTAAAACTTGCGGGTTGGTCACAGTGTAAAGCGGCGGCCTTGGTGGGTGTGTCGTTTAACCCGAAAAAAGGGTCTTCAACAATCCGAAAATGGAGGGCTAGCCCGAAATCCGATGATGCGAGGGCTATCCCTTATTCGGCTTGGAGGTTAATGTTGCTGTACGCTCGTGTTGTGTCAATTGATGATGGTTTGGCGGCAATAGACAGGCAGAGCGCGGGTGTCTAACTCCACAACTTATTTTTTTTAAAGTAACGTTACCAATATTAAGCAGATCATGATAGAACAATCCAAACGGCGTGGTCGTCCAGTAACTGGTCAAGCCTTAACACCGGCTGAAAAGCAAAAAGCCTACAGGCAACGCTTGGCCAACAAGCCTTCTTACCATGATTCGGATTTATTTGTGGCTCGTCGAGCTTATGATGATTCCCTGTCCACTATAGAATCATATAAGAATTTGGTTCTGGAATTACAAGCTACTTTAGCCAAGCGCGATGCTTTTATAAAAGAGTTTGTTGATTATTGCGGTTTGTATGCTTCTGTCATGCCGCGTGAAGATTGGGTAAAAAAAGCCAAAACAATGTTTAGCAAAAAGGTAACGTTACCAAAATATAAACAAGTTGATATTGAGGATTAAATAAACATAGTCATTGATTATTTACTTTGTCCGGCCAGGCTTTGGTTGCACAAAGGGTAAGTTTTGCGACAGTTTTTAGAGTCAGCAAAAACAAGGGGATGTGTGTCGCAAATATCAGTAGCAAAATAGAGCGCGTTTACTCTTGATAACGAATTTTATCGAGAGTACCCGACCGGAACGTTTCACCCCATTTCCATGCCCTTCCTATATGTGATAATGTCCTTTATCACATATAGAAAATAGCGGGGCTGGCGTTTTTATTTATTCAACTTCCGTTGCAACCGCACGAAGCTTTGGGACTTTGTTTATCTGTTCAAGGGCTTTTTGGACGAAGGATTCTTGTTTGTATATTTTTGCCTTGTCTTTATTTCCACAAAAATCCAAACTCTTTTTGCCTAAGCTCATCAGGTAAAATGGCTGCTTTTTATCCTCATGCTGAATGCGGATCACCCAGCCTTTATCATTGAATACTATATTTTGATTTTGAGGGGTTGGGTAATTCCAAGCCTCTAGTTTTTGACGGATAACTTCCGAATCTTTCTTTATCGACTCAGAAAATTCAGGGTATGAACCAGATACACACTCAACTTCAGCGTCAAATTCCCGATCTCCCGACTTTATTCTTCTGGCTGTGATCGCGTCTTTATACTGTTCGGCAAGTTCTCTCGACTCCAGGAGAACGCCATTTATCCTGTGGACGAGTCTGCCGCTCGCGCCGACAGACAACTCGTTCTTATCAAAATAAGCCCAGTTGTGAAAATTGAGCTTGTCCGTATGATGAACATGAATACTAAAGGCTTCCATTTAATGTCCTTAATCGCTGATGCCTGAGTAAGGCTTCAAAAGAAAAAATATAGCATAAAGTGCATGGTGTGCTCATTTGGCAGTCATTGTGCCTGTAAAACCCTATAAAGGGTTCGCCGTGACACGTTGAGCGATTGTGCTACTGTGTCGTGATGTTCACCTTGTTCGATCAGCTTTTTGGCGTGGGCGGCCTGTTGCGGGGTTAGTTTTGATTTGCGCCCCATCTTCACGCCACGGTCAATCGCCGCAGCCCTTCCCGCTTTTGTCCGTTCTTGAATAAGAGAGCGTTCAAGCTCCGCGAGTATCCCGATCATTTGCCACATAGCGCGGCCTGTCGGGGTTGTGGTGTCTATGGCTTCGGTCACGGACTGGAAGGCCACCCCCCGTGATTTCAGCTCATCCAAGAGGTTTATCAAATCATGCAAAGACCGGCCTAAACGGTCAAGCTTCCAAACGGCAAGCGTATCCCCTTTATTCAGAGCCTTGAGGCATTTGGTCAATTCAGGCCGTTTGACATTCGCCCCCGTGGCTATGTCGGTAAAGATACGCTCACACCCTGCCGCCTTCAATGCGGTAAGCTGTAAGTCTGGATTCTGGTCTTCAGTTGAGACGCGGGCATAACCAATTTTCATGCCCTATTTTGGCACTGATTTATGGCACAGACAAGCTATTGATTTATAAGGGGTGAAAACTTGTGCCATAAATCTTGATTTATGGCACAAACCGATTAGATAGATCGTGTCGTTCTGTCTAATGTTTGATTTTAGGCTGGTGATTTGTAATTAACCTACAACTTTCGATACATTCCGGTAAGTTAAATTTGTTTTTTGGAATAAGGATTACATCACAAACATACACGGATTTAGCGTACAAATTTTTAAGCATCAATTCTTTTCAATTCTAAAGAGTTTATCGTTCTGTGATAATTTCACCACTATATACGCATCTTTATTCAACTCTTCCGGCAGTTTGTCTTTTAATATCGATGCGACAAATTGTATACCCTTTGCATTGACGAGGTTAGCAATCTTCAGGAGTTGATTATCATGCATCAGTTCTTTTTTATCATTGAGGAGAAAGTGCATGCATGGGATATTCTCATCATCGGCAAATAGGGTGTAGGCAATATCAAAACAGGAAATTTCACCCTGTTTTTTACCAGAACTGAAGTTTGTGTTAAATGATGTGAATTCATAGAGACGGCGACCCTTTACTTTTTTTGGGTCAACCTTTAATGCATATTTTTCACCATATAACTCATGCGACACAGATGAAAAATGCCGATTGAATTTGTTTACCTGTTCTTTTATTTTAAGGGCAAATCCATCGGAAAAAAGTTCATTGTCAATTTCGGCCAGTTCATTGTTGAGTTCAGTCAGTTTCGATTCTACAGTGCTCAATTGTCGTAGGGTGTTTTCATATTCACCTTTTGTATGGTATTTGGCGTTAAGCTTCATAATCAATTGCTCAAGCACCTCGAAAGAATCACTTAAAGTGATAGCTTTACTTAGCTCAGTTTCCTCTACCAAGAGGCGGTTCAAATGCTCTCGTTTTGCAGTAAGCTCTGCATCAATCTTCGGTAAATCCTGGACTATGAACCTAATTTTTGACTCTACCATTCGATTGTGAAAATCATTAAGTTCCAGAAAGGTCTTATGAATTCCGTTCACCAAAGATGTTGCTTGCTGATATATCTGCTGCAATTGTTGCACATCGATTGTAGACTTACCTGATTGCATTTCCTGCTGGGCTTCTAAAATCAAATCTTTTCGTAGTTGAAGCCTACTGATTTCTGATGAAGTAAGATTAACCTGATATTTAACCCTATTCAGTGTGTCCAAATCCGCCTCAAAATTTGGATTAAGATTCAGTGATGCCTTCCAACGCTCAAGTTCTTCTATTTCTGAGTCAAGAAGGGCTAGTGCGGTTTCGTATGCTGATTTGGTCTGTTCTGACTCAAGACGTTTCTTGAATTTTTCTTCAATATCAATTTGTGAGCGTAATTCCTGCTTGGTATCTCCTTGTTCGAAATTACAACCGAAAAGAAAGAGATAAAGCGTCTCATACTCATCATCACGCGTGAAACCATCAAGATTCTTGATGGTATTGTTGATACTCACATCTTTATAGCGGATGTTGTGAGCAATTATCTGCCGGAAAGTTGGTTTATTCCCATAATGACCAGGAAACAAAAGATCGGTTAGAGCCTCTTCAAATCCGGTATCAGTTTTATTGTTGCCGTCTATGCGTTGTATTTTTTCTTTGCGAGCCAGAAAGTTTCGTTCAACAAGCACTTCCTTAGATTTTTCTTGCGACAGATCATCTTTGAGAATCAGTGAAACAAGCACTCTATTTTCAACCAGAAAATCTTTTACTAACTTAAACTCATGCTTTTTATTTTCTTGGTCGGTATATATTCCCTTTGCATTGGCTCCAAGGCAGAAATCGACAAGCTTTAAAACCGTTGTCTTACCGACATTGTTCCCAGTTTCTTCCCCGCTAACAATAGGCGTGTCGTCAACAATGAGGTTTAGCCCAGCATGAAATAGAATATTTCTGATTATAGTGCCGTCCACACGGGTAATTGTCAGTGACTTCAAGAACATAGTTCCACCTTGTCATGGTTATTCAATATAACCAGATTGAGTAGAAATAGCCAATCGAGACACAGTACAAAAACAGGCATGCTCATTTTTTGCGTAGTTGTTGTCTGTATGTATAAATCAAGTATATCCATCACACGATGCTCTTGAATCACCTTCAAGACAAAAGCACCATTGAAGTAAATGGTTTGATCGGGATGTATATTGTCAGGAATGAGCATTGGTATTTCCTGAAGGATTTTTGAATATCTTGCACCGTATAAAAGTGTCAACAACAAGAATTTGCACAGATAAATCAAGTTCTTCATCTGCCATAGGTGTGTAATTTGCACTGCCTCGAATCTTCTGAATAACCTTTTCGATAACCGATAAAAAAAGTTGGTCAGGAGAAACCACTGTTTCCAGTGCCAGTTTAAGATACTCCTTGCGGATGCCATTTAAAATAGAAATGCTTTTATTTACGCCTTGTTTGTCAAAGTCAGAGTAGATTTTATCGATGCGACAATAGTGAATCTTGTAGTCATCGATAAGAACTCTGGCTGTGTCCAGTTGATTGTATGAAATTTTTTCTTCAATATCGTACGGTACGACTTCAAAGCCTAATGTCTCTTGATTCCAATTCTCTTTGGAAAGAATCTTGATAATTGTTGCTAAATTGGATTCAATTTGTGGGGTATCCAGCTATTTACGGTAATGTTAAAATTATGCAGTGGAATCAAAGAGCGCTCCCTTTTTACGTAAGTCCCCCAAAGCGGGGATTGATTACCCGCGCAACTACGCCGAGTTTCTGGCGTGGTTTCCGGATGACGCATCTTGCCTTGACTACCTTGACTGGGTTCGATGGAAAGAAGGTTTTGAGTGTCCATCGTGCCACGGATCCAAAGGGTGGCGTATGAAGCATGGTAAATGGTGGTGCGATGCCTGTCGCAATCGCATCTCCGCCACGGCTGGCACTATCTTTAACCACGCCAGAACACCTCTGACTGTATGGTTTGCCGCCGCTTGGCATCTGACAGCCGCTAAAAATGGTGTTTCTGCCAAAACGCTGCATCGAATCCTTGGATTCGGTTCCTATCAAACGGCGTGGGCGATGCTGCATCGGTTTCGGTGCGCAATCAGCCATGCCGGACACGATATGCTGTCCGGGCATGTGGAAGTGGATGAGACGGTCATTGGAGGTGTGCGGCACGGCAAGCGCGGGCGCGGCGCTGAAGGCAAAGTAGTGGTGGCCGTTGCCGTAGAATTGCTCTCCCCCAAAGGTTTCGGGCGCTGCCGTTTGCAAATTATCCCCAACGCCGAGTCCGAAACACTGAAAGTGTTTGTTCAGAAGCACATCAAACCTGGCTCTACGATCCACACCGACGGGCTGGTATCCTATCCAGGTGCAGTTAAAGACGAATACATCCATCAAGGAACATCCATCAAAAACTCCGGCAAAGAAGCCAACGAGGTTTTGCCTGGCGTACACCGAGTTGCAGCACTTGTTAAGCGCTGGCTGATGGGTACCCATCAGGGTTCCTTCGAGGCAGATCACCTGCAAGCCTATCTGGACGAATTTGCGTTCCGGTTCAATCGACGCAAGTCCTCGCATCGCGGCATGCTTTTCTTCAGGTTGATTGAACAGTGTGTTGCCATGCATCCTATGTCCTTTCGTGAGCTTGTAGCCAACCCCAAGCCCAAGCCCAAAGATGTGAGGCAGGAGTTCACCGTTGCGGCTAATCTGCGCAATAAAGCACCTGCTTCGCTGGATATTTCAGTGCCAGTTCATCCTTGGCGAATGGCGTTACCGTAAATAGCTGGATACCCCACTTCAATTTTCTCTGGATCAGGTTCACTCTTGAGTTCTTTTTTCAGAAAATCATAGATGCCTTTCTGCTGATCGATCTCCAAACCAACAATAATCTTCAAGAGAGAGGCAATATCGAAAATATCGCTCGCTGGTGAAAATGTCAGATTATAAGGGTTTGCAAATGTCTTGGTTCGTAAGTCTTCTGTATCTTTGGAGATAGATATAAATTTAAAAGAATAACCTGGGTAATTGGAAATATCTTTTTTATTGAGAGCGGATTCAATCTTCTGCTTAGTTGCTGTGGCAGAAACTTGGATAATGATACTATTTGTGGTATCAACTAAATCAATACCTGCCGCATTTTGTTGTATAGAATTAATGTTTGTTAAGTTCCAACCAAAGAGCAGATTAAAAAAATGCAGATAAAAGTTTTCTGCATGAATATTCAAATCAAGAATATTTAGTCCTCCACGTACATTGATACGGGTAGCAAGTATGCTGAGCTCACGTTCTATATAGTTGAAATATTCTGAGCGATTCATTG
>CANNLO010000258.1 GCA_947505055.1 Methylococcaceae bacterium
AAACCTGTTCGGCTTCAGCCATTGAAACGCCATGCTTGTCGTTTTTACGCGCATTACCTTCATCCCAATCAAACCCTGTAATTTTAGTAAAATCAATCATAGGTGTATATTATGAAGGTATACGATGGAAAGCAAGTTTATCTGTTTTCAATTTGCTACAAAACAAAGAATTAATATCCGATTGGGATTACTAAAATTGACTGGCGGCTATGCGTGCGGTTGCAGTCATCCGAAAATCTTAGCCATGTCGGGTTAACGATAGCGTAACCCGACGCATTGGAGCCGTAAATGTCGGGTTAGCTTATCTCGCTACGCTCAATAAGCAAACCCTTTCCGACATTACAATGGCAATTTGCTGCCATGACCTTACTTAAATTCCTGTTATAGCCTTCCACTTGACCACGTGTTTCCTAAGGGATACACTTGATTAATGAAATACGAACTTAAAAGCACCCAAACATTTAACCATTGACTCGCCAAGTTAAAAGACAGAACAATTAAAAACCAGTTATTGTCCCGATTGGCCCGGGTTGAAAACGGCAATTTTGGCGACACCAAAGCGTTGTCCGCCGATTTATTTGAGCTGCGTTGCTTCTTTGGCGGCGGCCTTAGGGTCTATTATACAATCCGCAATCAACAGGTTGTTCTACTTTTGATAGGCGGCGATAAGTCCAGTCAAGACCGGGATATCGAAAAAGCTAAAGCCATCTTAAATACCTTGGAGACTTAAACCATGAGCGAAAGCCTGACTACCTTTAACATTGCCGAGCACCTGGAAACCGATGCAGATATCCGTGATTTTTTGCGAGAAACCGCTAATTACGGCACTGCCTCCGATTTTATCCATGCGCTCAACACCGCAGCCCGTGCCAAGGGCATGGCCGAAGTCGCCAAACAAGCCGGGGTGACACGCGCCAGCCTCTATAAGTCATTGGCAGATGACGGTAACCCGCGCTTTGAAACCATCGCCAAAATCGTCGAAGCCTTAGGCTGTAAACTGGTCGTGTCTTGATGCTTACCTTGCCTAGGCAGGGGTAAGTATCAGTCAAAGGAAGTGTCAGCTTCGATTCACCTGCTTTTAACAGCCGCGCGGGTTAGTAAAATGTCGGGTTACGCTATCGCTAACCCAACATGGCTTATAGATTAAATTGGTGCTATTTATTAACGGCCTCAATTTCTTCCGCAGTCACTTTGCCATCTTTGTTGGCATCCAGTTTATCAAAATTATGTAATATTCGTAGTGCATTGCCCGCTTCGGCTTCTGCCATAGAAACACCGCCATCTTTATTGGTATCCAATTCTTTAACGCGATTAATAATTTGCTCATTTGAAAATGCGCTGGAGGTCGTTGTTGAACAACATAATGCGATGCTTACAAGAATTTTTAAAATAGATTTCGACTTCATTAGCTGTTTTATTCCTATATCAGTGTGAGCAGTTACATTGTTGCAGTATATGTCGGGTTAAAAAAGCACCAACCCGACATACGGTGCTAATCGGTAACAATATCAGCGTAATTTATTTATACATTTTTACGAAATTGGTAAAAAATTTACTTGCGTAAACCTCTAAATACGGCCGGCATTTTTATCCTAAAACCTTATTTAACATATATTTTCATAACAATACTTACCGTCTTGTTACATTCAGTTACAAAGGCGATTCTGGTTTTAAAGGGGATTCTGGTTTTAAAGGTGATAAAGGTGAGAAAGGAGTTGGCTTAACCGGGCCTGCGGGGCCTCAAGGTACTCCAGGAACTAATGGTACAAATGGCGCTTCAGGTCTACCAGGTGCTCATGCTGTAGATGGCACGGTTGTCGGCCAAACCCTCATTTGGAATGGCGCAGTTTGGACACCAACTGCTTCATCTTGTACGCCTTATCACTATGGCGACACGGGTCCTGACGGCGGTAAAGTATTTTATGTAGATGGTTCGGGTTGTCACGGTTTAGAGGCACAAGTAGCCGACGCTTCCTCAGGCACGACAATGACTTGGGCCGCAGGTATAATTGCTGCAGCAGCATTTAACATAACGACAATTACAGGCCCTTTAGGGTTAAATTGTTCAACGACAGCGCTTCCAGCAACACCTAATTGCTGGCATTTACCCAGCAAGAATGAATTGTCATGGTTATACGAACAGAAAACCGTTGTGGGTGGTTTTGCTAATGATGGCTACTGGAGCTCTACAGACTACTCAAATACTCTTGTTTGGGATCAGTACTTCGGCGGTGGCTACCAGTATTACTACACTAAGACTGCCGATGACCTAGTGCGTGCGGTTCGGGCTTTTTGACCGCATATCCCTTTAACCATTTTCTTTCCCGCAGGCGGGGCGATTTTAAACACCACAAACCAAGCCTCTTAACCGGGGCTAGGTTTGTTTCCGCTGTTGAGATGTTCCAAAACAAATAGCCAAATCCGGTTAAAGCCACCTTCATGACTGACCCTGTTGCGTAAACCACCGTGCACCACCGTTGAACCTAAAAACCGCAGTTAGTCCACGAAAAGCACGAAAGACACGCAATAAATCAAGACCTTGTATTTGTTAAGCTATTCACCCTTTAGGTAATGATCTACAGGGGATCTACAGTTCGGTATCTATTTGAAAAATTTCGTGCTTTTAGTGTTTTTCGTGGAAAAATGATTTTTCTAGGATTATAGATACCGAATTTTTTACAAAATTTGCAATAGCTATTGCCAAGATAGTTTTGTAGGGTAGAGCAGCGCGAAACCCATCCAACGAACTTTTCGGTGAATCCACCCGATCTAATATCCGCTTTACAGTTGTTATCGAGTTACAGCTCTTTACAAATTGCAACTTACCGAGTTGCTTTTTTATTGTTGGGGAATCGAGTATTTACAAAATAATTTGGTTTTTTTAAAAGAAACGTTGTTATTTGGCCAAATGACTTGAATATCTGACCATAAAAATCCTTTACCAGGCGAAAAAATCGAGATACACAGGGCAATGTTTGACTAACATCGCCCTATGTTTGTTAAACATTGCCCTATGTTAGTCAAACATCGGCCTATGTAAATTACATTTCTTATTTTTAATTTAAAATCAATAAATTAGCTCAAGGTTACCAGCCGCAGGGAAGAGGTTACCAAGCGCTGGTAAGAGGTTACCAAACGAAATGCAAGTGATTCCATTTGAAAAAATTACTATCCCAAGGTCAGGGAGTGCATTCCACAAGGAAATACTTGCCATATTTGATATTGAGTAGCCGATTTTTATAAGCACGATAGGGTTCGCTGAACACAGTGAAGCGCATCTATAGCAAAACGATGCGCCTCCTTGCATAATTATCTTATGAGCTGGCGCATCTTATCGCGTTAAATGTCCGGTGCAGCTAAAACAAAGAGCAATGGAGCCGCAAATGTCGGGTTACGTTATCTCGCTACGCTCAATAAGCTAACCCGAACTGGCTAAGCTTAACTTTTTGCTAGATAAAATTCCCCAAGAAAGTCTTGGGGAATTGTGGTGATAAGGTGTTTTTTACAAACCACCATTAATTACAAATACAAATTTCTCATCAAAAGTAGTGCATTTGTCGCCAGTAACTACATTTTTACAACGTTTAACTTGAAGTAGGTATTGTGCAATAGGTGCAGCGTTGATAAAATTTGTTCTTGGAACAAAGGGTACCATGAGACTAGTCTTCAAAGAAGGATTAGGCCCTGTAGAAAAAGGAATATTTTCATATCCCATGCCGTCATCTTTTGCTAAAGAAACATTGGTTACTTCTTCAAGGCAATGACCACTAATTACCCAGCCACCAACATTTTGTGCGATTTGTGCGATTGTGGAAGATGTAATTTTAGGTGTACATTCATGACGGTCGTCATCAGCAAAAGCGATTTGTGTCATTGCGCTGAGAGCGCTTACGGCAAGTATTGCTAAAATGGGTTTACGGATAGACATAATAATTCCTTAAAAATAATGGTTAAAGACAAATAATAAATAAATTGAACTCCTTGATAAAAAGTCTTTTCTAAGACCTCAGCGTTCGCTAAATATTTTCGAAGTTCATGAAATTGTGGCAGAATATTTTAGTTAATTTAATGCAGTACTTCTTGCTCCTGAAAAACTGGGAAACTCCAGTTAGCACCATTTATCATACATAAATCAGTTATGTTTTTAAGTACTATGAATGGTTGGTGCGGGATAATCTTATAAAAATGAATTACTATTTGCAATTTCAAAATTGTAACTGAATGTAACAAGACGGTAAGTATTGTTATGAAAACATATGTTAAATAAGGTTTTAGGATAAAAATGCCGGCCGTATTTAGAGGTTTACGCAAGTAAATTTTTTACCAATTTCGTAAAAATGTATAAATCACTTGCGCTGATATTGTTACCGATTAGCACCGTATGTCGGGTTAGCGATAGCGTAACCCGACGCATTGGAGTCGCAAATGTCGGTTTACGTTATCTCGCTACGCTCAATAAGCTAACCCGACCTACCGGGCTGCCATTTTTGAATTTATAACATGTCAATAACTGCCATTTTCGACAGGTATTTTGATGTAGTAATATTGCAGTCAATTGCGCGTATTTTCTGAAATGGTACTTGTTATGTTTTAAAAATGTTACACTTACTCTAAATTGTTAAAAAAACAAGCTATTGATATTTAATATATTTTCGGGTTATTTCTGGAATTGGCACTTTTTGTGCTCTCATAAATGTTACACCCGCCCTAATCTATTTTTACTAAACAAGTAACTGATATTAAATATAATTTTTGGTATTACCTGAAAAATCTAGGCTCTTTTTTGTCTCAAATTTATTACACTCTGTGTGGAGTTTTTTACTGAATAGGTAACTAATTTATTTATTATTCAAATAAATCAATTACCTATTCATTATGGTACTTATATTGCTTATTTAATAATAGTAAAAATATAACCCAAACTGGGCGTGCAGTATTTTCTATTTTAGAAAATCATAAATATTATTGAAGCTAAACTATGAAACAAAGAATTCTGGTTATTGACGATGATCACCGTCATCGCAATTTAGTGGCAAACTATTTGACAAGTCAAGGTTTTGATGCGCTGATGGCGGCAGATTATATTGAAATGCAAAAACAACTGGAACGGTTCCATTGCGATCTGTTGGTTTTGGATATCAACATGGCTGGAGAAGACGGGCTTATTATTTGCCAAAAATTACGTGCGGAAGGGGATATGACTCCCATCATATTTTTGACGGGTAGAGATCATTTTACTGATCGAGTCCTGGGCTTGGAGTGCGGTGCTGACGATTATCTGGCAAAACCTTTTGAACCCACTGAATTGGTCGCTAGGGTCAAGGCAATTTTACGGCGGTTTTCGGATCAAAATTTGAATGTTCAGGAAACAACGTTGGAAAAAGTTCAATTTGGTGTCTTTATACTGGATATACTGTCCCGCAGTTTGTTGTGCAAAGGAGATATTGTATCGCTAAGCTACGATGAGTTTGAGATACTCAAGATTCTTGCCAGTACGCCCGGCAAGCCAAAATCGCGCAATCAAATAGCCATCCAAATGAAGGGGGTTGATCAACAAATCGATCAACGCTATATCGATATGACGGTATCAAGATTACGAAAACGGCTTAAGGTCGATTCATTCCAGCCTGATTATATTCAAACGGTAAGAGGCGTTGGCTATGTTTTTCAGAATGCCTTTCCAGAACAGTTAGCGTCATGAAATTGAGCTGCCCTCAAACATTTGTTAGTCAAATCTGGCGGCAACTTGTCTTTATATTATTACTCACGCAAATTATTGTCATAGCCGCTTTTTTTCTGATAAGCGCCGTGCATGTGGGAACCCGATTAGGTACGAATGCATCTTCTTTGTTACGGGTTATCGATATTGTCTCTAGCCAGGCTAATCCCGAGGTAACAAAGCAGGTTTATGAAGCGCTAAATACGGATGCTTTTTTAAAGCTCACCATTGGAAGGGTTGAGAATACAACCGAGCAGATTCCGTATTATCCAGCCTTGCTTTCTGCAGCAAAAACAGTCGAGCAATTGTATAAAGGAAATATATCCATCAGTTACCAGGCTGATCCCGTACCTATGATATGGGTGCAAAAAAACGAGCCGCCCTTGTTTTCGCTCGGTATCCCCTTTATTGCGGGTAAATATATGCAAAACTTTTTTATGGCAACACTGTTTGTCCAATTTATTGCCATGCTTTTTATGGCATGGTGGGTTGCCAAACGAATTAGCACGCCCTTGCTTAAGCTATCTGAAGATGCGAAGCAAATGGGTAAAAACAAAAAAATCAATTATATTGCGCCAGACCCGCACAGTTGCACCGAGATTATTACTCTTGCTGATGCGCTTAATAAAATGCGTGCCGATATCAACAAAATGATAAAACAGCGTGAAAGTTATCTGGCTGAAATTTCCCATGATTTGCGGACGCCCTTAAGCCGGTTGCGAATGGCAGTTGAAATGTTTAACCCTGATTCATCAACATTCATAGAGGGTTTGAAAGAAGACATTCAGGAAATGAATATTATCTTAAAGCAAGCCATAGATTTGGAGTGTTCCGATATAGATGAAAATGAACTGTGGGTAGAAGGTGATATCAATCAATTATTGTCAGAGGTGCAAAACAAATATCAGCGTGCAGGTGTTTCCTTGCAGTTGGATTTGGCAACTATGCCAAGTTTTCGCTTCAAAACGCTGGCGTTGACTCGCTTGCTTTATAATTTAATCGACAATGGCCTGCAGCATGCTGGCGAAGCCTTGGTAACGCTGGGTTCGCGCATGGATGGTGAAATTCCGGCTATTGTTGTTATAAATACCGCCGGTGATAGCTGCGACAAGGCTG
>CANNLO010000259.1 GCA_947505055.1 Methylococcaceae bacterium
AGGTGAAATCTGAGTTTAAGGAGCAAGTAAAATCGCTTTTAAATCCAAAATTCCAGCTATTTGATAAATCTGCAGTCGTGACCGTGTGAGGTATAGTCCGAAATTTTTTACTGCACTGGCACAAATTACTTTAATTTGTGTTTGGGTTAATCGCATGTTTATACTCCTTGCTTTTTTATCGACTATAGAGGCAAGGTTATGGTTGCCTGAATTGATCACGAACTTACTGTTTGTTGTACTAGACCCTTCGCGTTCTTCAATTTTTGCGCTCTGCTTCAAAAGTAAAACCTCAACCTCAGGCGCAGATGTTTGCCCAAACGGGACGAAAAAATACCAATTCAAGTGTTCTTAGGCATTTTCTATTTCAAGTATCATTTGTTGGTATCTTTTTGCTATTTTATCATTATATCGCTTCGGCGTAAGAATGCTTGCGTTACCAAATGCGACGCTGGAGCGTGGGAACGATTATCAACGCACACACATTCTTAAATCTGAGTCATATCAATATTTTGTGGTATATTATTAGCAAGATATTTATAGCTCCCCAAAATTAACACGAAAAACACTCTTGATTACATCCATCCCAAACAAGAGACTTCAGCTAATCAATTTCCCTACAAATCTCCAACTCTACGAACATCGGCTTTGGCACTGTTCCCGATTGCGATTTATTTAATCTCCAACACCTTTTTCACAAAGCTGTAAGACACTGGTCAACAGCTCTTTATTATTGAGACTCAAGCTAATATGCCATTTACCACCCTCGGTTTATCTGATCCACTGCTCCGCGCCATTGCTGATGCAGGCTACACTTCACCTTCCCCGATCCAATCTCAAGCCATCCCTGCCGTGTTGAACGGTCATGATGTTTTGGCTGCCGCGCAGACTGGAACCGGTAAAACGGCCGGCTTTACTTTACCTATTTTGCACCGCTTATCACAAAAAGCTTATGGCAATAACCGGCCTGTCAGAGCTTTAATTTTAACGCCGACCAGAGAACTGGCCGCCCAGATTGGCGAATCGGTTAACAAATACGGTGCGCATTTACACCCCCGTTTAAAATCGGAAGTCGTTTTTGGCGGGGTAAAAATCAACCCGCAAATGATGCGTTTACGTGGCGGCGTTGATATTTTGGTGGCCACACCGGGTCGCTTGCTGGATTTGGTTAATCAAAATGCGGTCAAACTTGACCAGGTTGAAACGCTGATTCTTGACGAAGCCGATCGCATGCTGGATATGGGTTTTATCCGCGATATTAAAAAAATTATCGCCTATCTCCCAAAAAAGCGCCAAAACCTGTTATTTTCGGCGACTTTTTCCGAAGACATCCGCAAACTTACCACCGGTTTGTTGGTTAATCCGATAAAAATTGAAGTCGCACCGCGCAATACCGCCGCCGAACTGGTTGAACAAGTCGCTTATCTGGTGAATAAAGCCAATAAAACCGAACTGCTTTGTCATTTGATCAAAGAAAACAATTGGCAGCAGGTGTTGGTTTTTACAACGACCAAACACGGCGCGAATCGACTCACCGATAAACTGAATAAAATAGATATCAAGGCGGCGGCGATCCACGGCAATAAAAGCCAGGGTGCAAGAACCAGTGCTTTATCCGGTTTCAAAGCCGGTGAAATCAGAGTTCTGGTCGCAACTGACGTAGCGGCACGCGGCATCGATATCAACCTGTTGCCACACGTTGTCAACTTTGAATTACCGAAAGCGCCGGAAGATTATGTTCATAGAATTGGTCGTACCGGTCGGGCGGGCGAAGAAGGCAAAGCTATTTCTCTGGTTTCACACGATGAATACAGTTTTTTACGCTCGGTTGAAAAGCTGATAGGCAAAGAGATTAAACGCGAACAAATACCGGGCTTTGAAGCCTCCGCCGTTGCACCGCCAATGCCACCAGAAGAACCACGCGGTCCGCGTCCCAGCAGAAACTCGAATCAAGCCCGTAAGCCGGGTGGCAATCAGAGCCGAAGCCGGTCTGGGTCAAGAAACGCTTAAATACTTAATTGTCGGTTGACCGAACAATAATTCGGTCAACCGACAGTTTATTTATCAATCAGTTGCACCCGCTGGGTAACGCCACACACCAGTGTATAAGGAATGGTATCCGACCATAAGGCTATTTCTTCAACCGGCAAAGTTTCACCCCACAACGTCACCGAATCCCCCACTTTTGCCTCGGTCACGACACCCAAATCGACGGTAATCATGTCCATCGAAACCCGACCAATCAGCCCAACACGCTGACCATTAACCAAGACCGGCGTGCCCACTTTAGCGTAACGCGGATAACCATCTCCATAACCGATTGCCACCACGCCCAGTGTTGTGGCCTTTTCACAAAGCCAGCTACCACCATAACCCACGGTATCACCCGCTGCTAACGGCTTGATTGCAATCAACCGTGAATGCAATTCCATCACCGGTCTTAAGCCCAGTTGCTGACCTGTTACTTCGGGAAAAGGCGAGATACCATACAACATCACACCGGGACGCACCCAATCACTTAAGGATTGCTCCCAAGCCAGAATGGCCGCGGAGTTAGCCAGACTGCGCTCGCCGTTCAACCCATCAACCGTGTCATTGAACAGCTTGATTTGTTGCAGGGTTTTAGTGTCATTGGCTACATCCGCATTGGCGAAATGCGTCATCAGATTTATTGGTTGCTTGATGAGCGAACAACGGTTTAAACGCTGATAAACAAGGTCGAAATCGGCCGATTTGAAACCCAGGCGGTTCATGCCGGTGTCGATTTTTAGCCAGATATTGCAGCCCTGCACTTCCGTTATCGTTTCGATTATTTCCAGTTGCGTAAATGAATGAACTACCGGTTCCAATTGATACGCAAGTAATTCCTCAAACTCTTCGGTGCAGCTAAACCCTTCCAAAACTGCAATACGCTGTTTAAAACCAGCCTTGCGTAAGCGCATCCCTTCATCGACTCTCGCAACGGCAAACGCATCGACATCTTGCAAGGCTTCGGCAATCCGTAACATTCCGTGGCCATAACCATTGGCCTTGATGACCGCCATGATTTTGGCCTCAGGAGCACAGCTTCGTACTTTGGACAAATTATGGCGGACAGCGTCCAGCGTCAAGACGGCGAAAGCTGCCGGGGTCATTCGTAATCTCCTCCGTTATAAGTACCAGCAAAGTTTTCAAAGCGGGTATATTGCCCCAAAAAGGTTAACCTGACGGTTCCCAACGGGCCGTTACGCTGCTTGCCGATAATAATTTCGGCGATGCCTTTATCCGGACTGTCTTCGTTATAGACTTCATCCCGGTACACGAACACAATCAAATCGGCATCCTGCTCGATCGCGCCCGATTCGCGCAAGTCCGACATCATCGGGCGTTTGTTGGGTCGTTGTTCCAGATTCCGGTTTAGCTGCGACAAAGCCACCACAGGCACGTTCAATTCTTTGGCCAGCGCTTTTAAGCCTCTGGAAATATCAGAAATCTGCTGAACCCGATTTTCACCACTGGATGGCGATTGCATGAGCTGTAAATAATCGAGAACAATTAAACCCAGCTGACCATGTTCACGCGCCAGGCGCCTGGCTCTTGAGCGCACTTCGGTCGGGGTCAGAGCCGGCGTGTCATCGATGAACAATTTAGTCCCCGCCAGCAGATTAATTGCCGAGGTCAAGCGCGGCCATTCATCATCTTCCAGTTTTCCGGTTCTGATTTTGTGCTGATCAATACGACCCAGGGACGACATCATCCGCATCGCTAAAGAGTCGCCAGGCATTTCCATACTGAATACCGCAACCGGTTTGTCGCCTTTAATGGCGATGTTTTCGGCCATATTCATGGCGATGGTAGTTTTTCCCATCGATGGTCTACCGGCAACGATAATTAAATCCGCAGGTTGCAAGCCGGAGGTTAATTCATCAAAATCGGTAAAACCGGTCGCGGCGCCAGTAATGGAACCTTCTTGTTCAAACAAGGCTTCAATTTTATCGACGGCGCGAGCTAACAACGATTTAATGGATGAAAACCCGCCCTGCCCCCGCTGCCGTTGTTCGGCAATTTTAAAAACCTGACGTTCGGCATTTTCCAGCAAATCCGCGGTTTCGCGACCTTCTGTATTGAAGGCAGAATCGGAAATCTCGGTACCGACATGAATCAACTGACGCAACACTGAACGATCTCTGACGATATTGGCGTAAGTGACAATATTCGCGGCACTGGGCGTGTCTTTCGCCAACATCCCCAAATAAGACAGGCCACCGGAGTTTTCCAGTTCACCGATCGCTTCCAGTGATTCCGATATAGTAATGACGTCAAACGGAATTTGTTTTTCGGCGAGTTGTTCAATGGTTTTAAAAATAAGCCGATGATCCCTGCGATAAAAATCGCCTTCCACCACCTTATCCGACACTGAATCCCAGGTTTGATTGTCCAGCATTAAACCGCCCAAAACCGATTGCTCAGCCTGAATGGAATTGGGCGGGACTTTTAAAGAGTCCAGCGAATAATCACGATCAAACGAATAATTTTCAGACATTGTTCTCACTTGCGGTTCAATTTCTAACATGGGGAATTTAATGACAACAATTCCATGTCGGGAGTTATTACTAAAAAGGAAGGCTAGTTGCGCGGCTACTCTGGGTAAAGCAGAAGTCAATCATTCTTGTATCAGTGTTTAATTATACGCGACACCGCCTACTTTAACTTGAAAAATAGCCGTTAACTATTCGACTGAACATCTGGGGATTTAGCCGTTAAAAAATAACGGTCCAGTATAGCCACGGCTGAGGCAACGCCGTCATTTGCTTGCATGGATAGACTGGCCAATCGAGCTTTTTCCTGCATGGTCTTGCTGCTCAATACAGTTTTTAAGACTTCGGCCAAGCGTTTCGCGTTAATCGATTTTGCCGGCAAAGGAGCATCTGCCAGACCCAATTTTTGTAATTGCCGCGCCCAAAACAGTTGCTCGTCCATAAATGGCACAACCACGGACGGACAACCTGCTCGCGTCGCCGCCTGGGTTGTCCCTGCGCCACCATGATGAACAACCGCCGCACAATGTTCAAACAAGGACTGATGCGGATGTCGGCCAATAAAATAAACCTGATCATTTTGACTATCCGCCGGATAATGCTCTGAACTGGTCTGAATAATAGCCCGGCAACCGGCCAGCGTCACTGCCTCCAAAAACAATGCCATGCTCCAATCCGGCACCGCTTGCTGCAAACTACCGAAGGTCATATAAACTGGAGCCGCACCTTTATCCAGAAACTCGGAAAGCGTCTCTGGAATTGACCACTGCTTGGCATCTTCGGTTAAATTCAAAAAACCGCATATTTTCTGATGCGCTTGCCATTGCTCGAATGCAGGACAAAAAAAGGGATCGACTGCTACCAAATTAAGCTGCTGAGAACTCAGTAAACCGTTTAACAAAGACGCGGGCGGCGTTCGCCCCGCTTCCAGCCACAAGCGGGTTAATGGTTTTTTTAGTGCCCAATTGAAAATCATATCTAACAACTTCCAGCTCATTTTATTAAAATGACGGCCCAAATCAGGAAAGCGGATAGGTGGAACACCGGGATTGAACACTGCCGCATGGCAAAGTGTAACGCTAAAAAAAGGTTTATGTCGCTGTAAGGCGGCTAGTTTCAAGGGATAAAGAAAGTGATGACCGATCACATAGTCGTTCTCGGCGACTAATTGTTGCGCAGCTCGATAAATCTCCTGCTCACAGGGAAAGAACGCTTCATCAAGCAAGGCGCGTAGCCATTGCAAGGGATTCATCCGAAAGGACCGTTGGGCAAAATTCTGCATATTAAAAGCGATATGCTCGGGCACCTGCCGATAGCTTATTTCCAGTTTTTCACAAAGCGTTTGATATCGCTGGTTATCGATACTGCTCACCACCAGCGTTACCTTATGTCCTGCCTTTTGCAGACCTTCTGCCAGCGCCAGCATCGGGCGGATGTCACCGTTTGATCCCCAGGTTTGTATGCCAATTTTCATCAGATTTTATTATTTAGCAGGTAGATTGATTTTAATCATAATCATATTGCTGAATACAAACAATAAAATATCTATGACGCAACGCTTATGCGCACTTCATATTGACTGACTTTATAGCAACTCGCTCATTTTTAATGATACATTTATGTTTTACATCCCGATATGACCAGTAACTATGAGTTCTACTTCAAGACTATTTTTTGCCTTATGGCCTGATAGCGAAACTCGGCAAATACTGGAGTCTAGTCGCCAAACCATACTATCTAATGATTTTAAATGGGTATCTCCACATAATTTTCACGTCACTTTGGTATTTTTGGGTCAAATTGATACAGCCACTGCAGCAATACTTAGTCAGGCTGTCACGGATATTTCCGTAACACCCTTTACCTTGACTTTTGACCAGCTGATTTTTTGGAGTAGTCCAAGAATCTTATGTCTGACCTGTCGACAACCAACTCAACTAGCCCTTGATCTGGCAAGCGCAATGGAAACAGCCGTTGCAAGCTGTGGCCTTGAGACTGATCCAAGACCCTACATTCCTCACATAACTCTGGCACGAAATGCCCATTATTTACCGGAGGCGATTATTAAGCCCATTCGCTGGAACGCGGAGGCTTTTTGTCTGGTTAAATCCTGCAGTACTCCATCTGGCGTCTACTATGAAGTACTAGAGCGATGGCCTTTGATTACTCATCAACCGTTTTAATTTGACTGCTAAACTGGCCGAGGGCAAGTCGGGTTTGAATCATGTCACCGACTTTTATCTCTGCCACTGAACGAACGATTTTACCTGAGGAATCCATTGCAAGGGCATAACCACGGTTTAA
>CANNLO010000260.1 GCA_947505055.1 Methylococcaceae bacterium
GGTAAGCAGAGTGTCCCTATTAAGGACGTATGGGCTTACCCCTTGGAGAGAAAATTCAAACACGAGCTAGCTGGGTGATTTTAGTTGGCAGGTTAACCGAATATTTACAAATCGGGGTCCGTAACTAATTGAAAAATATAGCCCTTGTGTACATCAAAAGGGCGTGTCATTATTAAGCCATGAAAATAGGCTATGCTAGAGTTTCCACAGACGAACAAAATCTCGATTTACAACTTGACGCGCTCAATGCGGCAGGGTGCGAAAAAATATTCATGGATCAGGGGATCAGCGGCATTACCAGGGAACGGGCAGGGCTGTCAGAAGCGCTTTTGGCAATAGGACAAGAAGATATATTGATTGTCTGGAAGCTGGACAGATTAGGTCGCTCTCTAGGGTTTTTGTGTGAACTGGTCGAGCGATTAAAAGGGCAGGGGGCTGGTTTCCACAGTCTGACTGATGGCATCGACACCACTACGAACGGTGGCAAGCTGGTCTTTCATATTATGGGCGCATTGGCCGAATTTGAGCGCGATCTGATCCGAGAGCGAACAAAAGCAGGAATGAAAGCCGCCAAAAAACGCGGCAAGCATGTTGGTAGACCGAAATCTTTGTCAAACGGACAAATACAACATATGCACGAATTATTAGATGCCGGAAAGACTCAAGCAGAAGTAGCAGAATTGTTCGGTGTCTCAGCAAATACTATTGGACGAGAATTGAGAAAAAAATGAAAACTATCCGTAGTGCATGTAAGCTACAACCAAAAGCCCTAGATATCAATGTTGGGGATCAGATAGAACAACTTGATCAGATCATTAATGACACCAATGGTCAGGAGTATTTCAATAAAACTTTCATCACGGACGGGATGAAGACACTTTTGACAAAAGGTATGTCTCGCTTAGCTGGGAAATCTAATGACGCCGTTTTCCATCTGAAACAGGCAATGGGCGGTGGTAAAACTCATTTAATGGTGGGTTTTGGGCTTCTCGCTAAAGATCAAGCTCTCCGTTCCGCCCTGATTGGTACTATGCCCTATCAATCCGACTTTGGAGCGGCAAAGATTGCTGCGTTCAATGGTAGAAATAATCCGCCTACCTACTTATGGGGAGAAATAGCCCGTCAACTAGGCAAAGAATCTCTGTTCCGTGATTATTGGGAAGCTGGAGCAAAAGCACCTGATGAACAGGCGTGGGTTCAACTTTTTGATGGTGATGAACCTATTCTCATTTTACTCGATGAGATGCCTCCTTATTTTCACTATTATTCAAAATTGGATGATACGAATAGAACAGGGTTTGCAGACATTATTACCAGAGCCTTTTCTAATATGCTTACGGCGGCTCAAAAGAAAAAAAATGTTTGTATCGTGGTGTCGGATTTAGAAGCTGCCTATGACACTGGCGGCAAATTGATACAGCGGGCGCTTGATGATGCAACTCAGGAAATTGGTCGTGCTGAAGTCAGTATTACGCCGGTAAATCTTGAATCAAATGAAATCTATGAAATCCTGAGAAAACGCCTGTTTCTATCACTTCCTGATCCTGGTGAAATCTCAGATATTGCGGCGGTCTATGCAAGCCGTCTCGCCGAAGCAGCAAGAGCCAGAACCGTTGAGCGCAGTGCGGAATCACTCGCCACTGAAATTGAATCAACTTATCCATTCCATCCCAGCTTTAGAAGTATCGTTGCGCTCTTTAAGGATAATGAAAAGTTCAAGCAAACCCGTGGTTTGATGGAGCTTGTTTCCCGTTTACTAAAATCAGTTTGGGAAAGTGACGAAGATGTCTATCTGATAGGTGCTCAGCATTTCGATCTTTCGATAGGCGATGTTCGGGAAAAACTCGCGGATATTTCTGAAATGCGTGATGTAATCGCCAGAGACCTCTGGGATTCATCAGACAGTGCTCATGCACAGATTATTGATATAGGTAACGGTAACAACTACGCCAAACAAGTAGGGACGTTGTTATTAACCGCCAGTTTGTCCACTGCTGTAAACTCTGTCAAAGGCCTCTCAGAAAGCGAGATGCTTGAATGTCTGATTGACCCGATTCGTCAGGCCAGTGATTTTCGTGCCGCTTTTACGGAACTTCATAAAGCAGCCTGGTATCTTCACCAGACTCAGGAAGGAAGAAGCTATTTTGATCGCCAAGAGAACCTGACAAAAAAGCTTCAAGGTTATGCAGATAAGGCACCTCAGAACAAGGTCGATGAACTGATACGTGACAGCTTAAATAAGATGTATAAGCCAACCACAAAAGAAGCTTATGAAAAAGTGCTTCCGCTGCCAGAAATGGATGAGGCTGAAGCTGTTCTAAAAACCACACGAGCTTTACTTATAATCAGTCCTGATGGAAAAACTCCGCCTGAAGTGGTGAATCGATTCTTTGGCAGCTTGATTAATAAAAACAACATTCTTGTTCTTACCGGCGAGAAATCATCGATGGCAAGCGTTGATAAGGCGGCACGGCATGTCTACGCGGTAACCAAGACCGATCCTGAAATCAATACCTCACATCCTCAACGAGAAGAACTGAATGAAAAGAAGTTGCAATATGAACAGGACTTTCAAACGACCGTCCTTTCAGTATTTGATAAGCTCATGTTTCCAGGTAACAATCGTGACGAAGATGTGCTCCGTCCTAAAGCACTGGATAGCACCTATCCTTCCAACGAACCTTATAACGGTGAACGTCAGGTTATCAAAACTCTGACCTCTGATCCGATTAAACTGTATACCCAGATTCCCGAAAATTTTGATGCTCTCAGGACTCGGTCTGAACAGCTATTGTTTGGCGCACAAGACGAGGCTAGAAAAACTGACTTGCTGGATAAAATGAAGCAGAAGACCCAGATGCCATGGCTTCCTTCTAAAGGTTTTGATCAACTGGCACAGGAAGCTTTTCAGCGCGGAATCTGGGAAGATATGGGCAATGGCTATATCACCAAGAAACCTAAACCCAAACAGACAGAAGTTTTGTTCTTTCCCGATAGTGCACCTGATGATAATGGAAAAGTGCGTTTAAAAATAGACACGCACAATGCCGGAAACAGCCCAAAAATTCACTATCAGGAAGAGGGTGAAGTTACGACCAAGCCCCCGGTACTAACTGATAATGTTCTGGTTACCAGTGCCTTGCGGGTTCAATTTATTGCCGTTGATCCTACCGAAAAAAACCAGACGGGTAAGGCAACAACCTGGATAAATAAATTAACCATCAGAAACCGTTTTGATGAGGTTTCCCGTAAAGTTGAGCTTTTTGTCGCTCCCAAGGGAACTATCCGCTACACCCTTGATGGCTCAGAAGCAAGAAACGGCATTGATTACACGGGGGCAATCGAAATAGGTGATCACGCAGCTACGGTTTATGTGTTTGCTGAATGTGATGGCTTAGAAGCGAAACGTAACTTCCCCTTCGCGGAATCGGGATCAAAAGAGATTCTGATCATCAAAGAAAAACCGGCACAGCTTTATAGCCCTTCACCCAAGCGGCTTGATAATTCCGCAAAAACCTATGAAGGCTTGAAACTTGCCAAGGAGAAAAACATCACCTTTGAACAAGTTACACTTATTATAGGCTCTGCACCTAAAGTCATCCATCTGACCCTCGGTGAAATGAAAATTGATGCCAATTTTATTGAGAAGGAACTGTCACACCTTCAAACCTTGGTTTCACCAGAAGCTCCGGTGGTGATGACGTTTAAAAAAGCCTACACCCTCACTGGGCATGATTTAGAGCAATTTGCCAAGTCGCTGGGCATAGATCTGGCAAATGGAGAGGTTATTCAGGAATGAGTCAAACCGTTGATTTTGGCGCACCCTCTGGATTTGGGACACATTGCTTTTATGTGGAAATTCCAGCCATACCCCGCGATGCCATACGCATCTATGAAGACTATGGTTTTGATGGGGATGAGAGTCGTCGTGAGACCACAGAATGTCGTGTTATTCTTGCTCGGGAACTCTGGACCAAAATTAGGGATGATGCCCGACGTGATTTTAATGCCCGCCTGAAGGCGAAAAAGCAGAGTACCGGATCATGGACTACTGGGACGGTTAAGCTTGATCGCTTTTTAGGTCGTGAAATCTGTGTTCTGGCCTGGGCGGCAGAGCACGCAACGCCTCTGGAATGCCTAGTTATTTGTCAAAAGTGGCTTGCACTGCGGCCGGAAGAGCGTTGGTGGTTTTATTCGAAGACAGCTGCGGAAGCCAGGCTTGCAGATCAGACTGACCGTGGTTGGCGTAAGGCGCTTTATTGCGCTTTATCCGATGGCACAGGTATTCATCTAGGGCAGAAAGTAAAACCTAAAAGTAAAAAGAAAAAGGATGATGAAGAGATAATCTTCATGGATATTTTTGACTTTGTAGATAACTAATTTTTAAGGAAACCGATCATGCAAGCCTATTATGAAATAGAAACCGACATTCCTGGCGATCATCAACTACATATTCAACTGCCAGAAAGTATTCCCGCTGGACGGGCAAAAATTGCGGTTATTTACGAATTAACGCAAATAAAAAATGATGCCGGTGTCGCTTTAAAAGCGTTTCTGAATAAATACCAAACCGAAGATATTGATATTGATACAAGCATTTTTGAAGAAACTAGAAAAACAGATACCGATAGAGACTTTAGGTTATGAATTTGGTTTATTTGCTGGATACCAATACTATCTCAGAACCGTTAAAAGCCATACCCAATAAGCAAGTCATTGAAAATATAGAACGTTATCATGCACAAATAGCCATTGCCGCATTTGTAGTTTATGAATTGGTTCGTGGTGTTGCGTTATTGCCAGATTCTAAAAAGCGGTTGAAAACGAATGATTACCTTGAATCCGTTTTGGTTAAGTTTCCAATTTTGCCCTATACCGAAGCAGCGGCAAAATGGCAGGGCGAAACAGCCGCACGTTTACAGCAACTCGGAAAAACCCCGCCTTTTGTCGATGCACAAATTGCAGCGATTGCGAAAACAAATAACTTAATTTTGGTCACGCGGAACGTGGATGATTTTAAAAGCTTTACCGATTTATCAATTGAAAATTGGTTTTGTTGAAACCTGAGGAAATACAAAACCATGCTTAAACCATTCGATTGGAAAGATAAACCTGCGCTGATAGAACATCTATTTCCCGTTCAGAAAATTTCGGCCGAAAGTTTCAAGGAACAAATGGCTAATACAGGAAAAGCCTTGACGTCTTTAGGCAGTTACTGGAAAGGAAGAAAGCCCCTTATTCTTAACAAAGCCTGTATTCTTGGAGCATTACTTCCCGCAACGGATGATCCGCTTAAAGACCTTGAGATTTTTGAGTTATTGATGGGCATGGACAATCAGTCGATGCAAAAGCGCATCGAAGCGACTTTGCCAGCTTCAAATCAAGACAGCGTTGGTGAATATCTGGTATTGCCTTACAACGAACAAGTTCGACAAGCAAAGCGCCCTGAAGAGCTTCCTGGGTCTCTTTTTTCTCATGTCTGGGCTAGGGTAAATACTCATCTTGGCACCTCGGCAGCATCGTTCCCTGAACTGGTGGAGCAAATCGGCATTGCTCGTTTTGGTCATCGTCCACGCGTTGGCGATGTTTTTAGCGGCAGTGGACAGATTCCCTTTGAAGCAGCTCGGCTCGGCTGTGATGTTTATGCTTCAGACCTAAATCCCATTGCCTGTATGCTCACATGGGGTGGCTTTAATATTGTGGGGGCTAGCAAGGAGAAACGGACTGAGATACGTGATGCTCAGAAAAAACTTATCGAACAGGTACAGGCAGAAATTGATGCCTTGGCTGTAGAGAACGATAGTGGAGGCTGGTGTCCAAGAGCTTACCTTTATTGTGTTGAAATTATTTGTCCTGAAAGTGGTTGGAAGGTTCCATTATTACCTTCTTTTATTATAAGCAAAGACTATAAAGTAATTGCACGTTTGATTCCGATTGCCGCTGAAAAACGATACGATATTGAAGTGGTTTATGTTGATACTGATGAAGAAGTTGCAGATGCAAAAGGTGGCACGGTGCAGGGTAGTGATGTAATCCACTCACCTGATGGGAGTAATATCTACCGATCGAGTGTCAATGCCATTCGAGGAGATTACAAGGATGGCAAGGAGAATAAAAACCGTTTGCGGCTATGGGAGAAGGCCGACTTTACTCCTCGTTCCGGTGACATCTTTCAAGAACGACTGTACTGTGTACAGTGGGTTAAGAAAATAGAAAATAGTATAAAAGTTAACACAGAAATTCGTTCCGTTACAGCCGATGATCTGAAACGGGAGCAGAAGGTTATTGATTTCGTTGGTTCTCATCTTACCGAATGGCAGGAAAAAGGCTTTATTCCTGACATGGTGATTGAAAAAGGTGATGAAACAGAACGACTCTATCGTGAACGAGGCTGGACACATTGGCATCATCTTTTTAATCCAAGACAGTTGTTGATAAATGGCTTAATTAACATATTTTCAAATGCTGAGCTGAAGGTTAGTTTGGCTCAATTGTTAAACTACAATAGTCGACTGTGTATTTGGCATAGTGCTAAAGGTCAAGGGCCAGGAAGTATTAGTCAAGTTTTTTACAATCAATCGCTTAACACTCTTTATAATTATGGTTGTAGAAGTAGTCTCCTAGCAATCAAAAAAATCTCAGATGATATTAAAAATATTGAATTTCCTAATTCGACTACTCCCATTTGATTAAAAAATGGTCTACCTTTAAATTGGTGAAACAGAAAATTTTAAGGGGGAGGTATGATACGCAGAACACGCCTTCAGCGCCTGGCACCTCAAGATCGGAAGGCCTGGCAAA
>CANNLO010000261.1 GCA_947505055.1 Methylococcaceae bacterium
AAAGGGTAAAATCGTTGCCCACTCTGATTACCCTGCTTTAATGGAATGCCTTAAAGCAGGGTTGTTATGTAACGATGCGCGTTTAATTGCAGAACCGGATAACTGGCGTATCGAAGGCGATCCCACCGAAGGCGCGTTACTGGTTGCCGCACACAAGGCGGGATTGCATCATGTTCACGTTGGCATTGCCCACCCACGCCTGGATGCCATCCCCTTTGAATCAAAACATCAGTTCATGGCTACCTTGCATCACAATCAAGCGGTAGATGCCCGCCATGTTTATTTGAAAGGCTCGTTAGAAAGTATTTTGGCTCGTTGTGACAACGCTTTTGACCCGCAAATGCAGCTTATAGCACTGAATAAAACCCTGTTGCAGCAGCAAGTAGAAACGCTTGCATCACAAGGATTGCGAGTATTAGCCTTTGCACGTGGCGATCATGATCGTGATGAGGTTCAACATGAACAGGTGCGTGATGGTTTAACCTTTCTAGGCTTGCAAGCCATGATTGATCCGCCACGTCCAGAGGCAATCACTTCAATCGCGGCCTGTTATCAAGCGGGCATTCAGGTGAAAATGATTACCGGCGACCATCCGATCACCGCCTTAGCAATCGCCAAACAATTGGGCATGCATCAGACCAAACGAGTTATAAGTGGCTCGGAATTACAGGCTATGGATGAGCAACACTATCCGCAACTGGTAGAAACCTGCGCTGTCTATGCCCGTATCGCCCCGGAGCAAAAGCTACTGTTAGTGCAAGTTTTACAGGCTAACGGCCATATCGTAGCCATGACCGGTGATGGCGTTAATGATGCCCCCGCGTTACGCCAAGCCAATATTGGTATCGCAATGGGCCTTGGCGGCACTGAAGTTGCCAAGGAAGCGGCGGCAATGGTGTTGACCGATGATCTTTTCACCACCATTGCAACAGCGGTAGAAGAGGGTCGCGGGGTTTTTGACAATCTGGTTAAATTTATCGTCTGGACCTTGCCCACTAATGCAGGTGAAGGTTTAGTGATTAGTGCAGCTATTTTTGCCAATGTCGCCCTCCCGATTACGCCGATACAAATCTTGTGGATTAATATGTCTACAGCGATATTACTAGGTCTGATGCTGGCATTTGAACCGAAAGAACCTGATTTAATGTCCCGCAAACCACGCGATCCACAGCAACCCATTCTTAGTGGGGCATTGATTTTTCGCATTTGTCTGGTCGCAACTTTAATGTTGATTGGAGCCTTTGGGCTATTTGAATGGGAGTTGGCACGCGGCGAATCATTAGCCTCGGCACGAACTATAGCCGTTAATGTTTTTGTCTTCAGCGAGATGTTTTACTTGTTCAACTGCCGTTCTTTGGAGTATTCAATGTTACATGTTGGATTATTTTCCAATTTATGGGTGATCTTTGGCGCTTTGTGCATGACACTCTTGCAATTATTGTTTACTTATTGGCCGCCCATGCAAAAATTGTTTGGTAGTGCAGCCTTTGCCTATGACCAATGGCTGTTGATTTTGGGCGTTGCCATGACAATCTATCTCATAGTAGGACTAGAAAAATTTATGAGACGGTTTTTAAAAAACAAGTCTACCCGTTAATTCTATGACGGCAGCAAAGCGGCGGACAAAGCCATCGATATAGTCGCGACCAGCCCACTTTATACAGGCCTAACCTGTCATCTGGTTTATGCCTGCAATGATGATACAGCGACCGAACAATTGCTTCAGCCAGTTGCCGACAAACTGACAAACTCTGGTGGCATTGAAGTGATTAGTAAAATATTACTAGGCAAGTCCGACCAACTGCTTTGTGAATATCAGGACAAACACGCTATTGATATGACTGTGATGGGTGCCTTTAGCCATACTCGAATTCATGATCTGCTATTGAGCAGTTTTACCGTTAAGATTCTGACACAAGCTCATAAGCCGAGCTTTTACTGCTTTAAAATATGGAGCGTTCTTTGAAGAATAGTTAAAACAGGCACGTGTAGGTGAATTAGCCAATTTTTGAGTTGATTTGGAGCTCGATAAGGCGTAATCCGTAGGGCATCAGTAATGTAGCGTATTACGGGTGTGACTGGCATGATAGTCAGCTAACTGGTGCACAGCCGTTGACCTGTGAGAAGAGAAAACGAAGGCGAAGGCAAGTGTGTCTAAAGAAACTCCCGGTAGCTAGCTTTGAAAGCATGCCTGACTCAAACAAGACACCAGTTAGTTTTGGCTCTGTTGCTATATTCATTGCCCCAAAGCGGCCTGTCGTCAAAAGGCCGGTTTTGGCCGTCAACAGTCCGTTAAGTTTGAAAAAAAATGAGTGGAGTTAATTTTCTGATCAATGTGCGCTTCCGACCCAAACCAGTCATTTGGATATCAATTTAAGCTTCCCGATACTTGTCAATGATAAAGTAAAGCATTATCGGCAAATCAAATTTGTGCTAATGCAGGATATTTTAAATTGTGTTTACAAAACGGCTCTTGATAACAAAGCATTAAATGGCTACTCGAGGAGTAGCTTATTATGTGTCGTTGTAAAATGGGCAAAATTTAAAAACCAACTTCCCTTTTGGAATAATTTAGTAAAGCAATTGGTTGCAGCTGTTTAGTAAGCAATTATTGATCTTGCGCTTATTAGTAGGCATTTTTGGATTTTGACAGCCTCGGTGGATGAATGAACATCATTCCGATGTGGTTTAAAATTCTTCCCAATCGTCGCTATCAATAGGTTTTGTCTTGATTGCTGTTGGAATTTTAAAAGTGTTTGCTCTTTCTAATGAAGTTTCTTTATGGGCTATCTTCATTTTCTGTGGCTGATAAATGGCGTTTACTGACTCGTCAAGTTTGAAGCTTCCTACTGTGATCACCAAGCTTTGCACCTGCTCTTCCATTGATTCCCCTGCCGCTGTGGCTTGTTCTACCAAGGCCGCATTTTGCTGGGTCACATCATCCATTTGACTAATAGCCTGATTAACCTGTTCGATGCCGGAGGTTTGTTCAACAGAGGCAGCACTGATCTCCGACATGATGGCAGTCACAGTACGAATGGAGTTAACGATTTCTTCCATGGTTTTTCCGGCTTGGGCGACCAGCCTGGTTCCCTCTTCAACCTTATCCAAAGAATCACCAATCAGGCCTTTAATCTCTCCTGCTGCGGTGGCAGCACGTTGCGCAAGGCTACGCACTTCGACGGCCACAACGGCAAACCCCCGACCTTGCTCGCCGGCACGAGCTGCTTCTACTGCGGCGTTAAGAGCAAGAATATTGGTCTGGAATGCGATACTATCAATCACCGATATAATATCCACTATCTTTGTCGAGGCTTGATTGATGTTTTTCATTGTGGTTATTACTTCATCGACAACTGCTACGCCTTTACCGGCAATGTTCGAGGCGCTGACTGCAAGCTGGTTGGCATGCTTAGCATTATGGCTATTCTGCTGTACTGTGGAAGTTAGCTCTTCCATGCTAGCGGCCGTTTGTTCCAAACTGGCTGCCTGCTCTTCGGTGCGGTGCGACAGATCATTGTTACCAGCTGCAATTTCCTTAGAGGCAGTGCTAATAGTGTCAACGGACTCCTGGATTTCGCCGATCATTTTTGTGAGGTTTTCCACTGTACCATTGACTGCCTCCTTCACTTGTCCAAATGTGCCTGGGTAGTCTTTGGTAATAGTTTGGGTTAGATCGCCCTGAGCTAGCGCATTAGCAACACGCAATACATCATTCAGGCCGGTCTCGGTGACGACGGAAAGCTGGTTGAGTAATTCAGCAAGGGTTTTGGTGTAACCTTTCTTGTCGAACATGCCCATTTTGACACTGAAATCACTCCGATTGGCGGCGGCATCGACAAAGTTTTGAATTTCTCCGACGATCTTAGTGAGAGAATCAACCGTATTATTAACACCATCTTTGGTTAAGCCGAATACGCCGGGATAGTCTCTGGTTATTTTCTGGTTTAAGTCTCCGGCAGCTAAAGCTTCGGTCACCCGCAGCACATCGTTCAGACCAACCTCAGTTGTTTCAGAGAGCTGGTTGAGCAATGAGCTGATCGTTTTGCCAAAGCCTTGTTTTCCTGACTCTTCCATTTTTATAGTGAAGTCACCCTGGACAGCGGCGTCCACGATCGTCTCAATTTCTCTCACCAGTTCCGATAAACTATCTTGCATGGTTTTCATTGAATGCAACATGCCCTCGATCCCACCTCTTTTCTGCGTGCCAATACTAGAACTCAAATCCCCATTGGCGATTCGGTTCGCCAAAAAAGCCACGGTTGCTGACTCAATACCCTCAATTCGGAGCTGGATAGCCAAGAATACCAAAATGACTGACTCAAATATCAGGTAGGCGGCGTGAAGCAGCACGATGCCAAAATTTGGTCCATTACGAAACACCCAGACATCCATCTGTAAAGTTTGTAAATAGTTACAAGCCAAGTGATGAATCGCAACTAAACCTGCTGCAAAAACAATCGGCCGCCAATCCCGATAAGCTAATAAAAAGGCCAGCACCACAAATAAACCGAAATGCATTTCTATCAAGCCATGACTGGCTTGAATTTGAATCGCTATTTGAATGACAAATGCGCTTGCCATCGTAAGTCTTGAGATCAGCGTGCCGGGCATTGAACGCCATATAAAAAACGGCATAACTAAGGCTGGAATACCAACTGTCAAGCTAAAAATCAGCCCACCATAAATCAGCCCAACAATTACTGTAACCAAAAACACGACGGCAACCGTAATCATCATTACACCGTCAACTTGGGTGCGAATGGGCTTTAGTAAATCTTCTTGATTATTCATTATTTTCTACAATTTAATTAACATGATTTGTGCAGTGAAGAGCGGCCTGTGTGTTTAATATGTTCCAACTTAGCGTATAGGCGCTGTAAGCAAGCCATGCCACAAAAAGAACAGTCATTCTATAACCCTTGCGACGATAACAAGGCACCCTGGTTATTTCTGTTAAGGTAGACCTATTTATTGGTTGATCGTTAGTAATCATTTACAATTCTTTATTATTATCCATTAAGCTGGGGACATCGATGATAAACGCGATAATAGGTTAACAATACCAGCATGCACTGCCCTCCATCCTTAGCTACGAATTTAAACTGCTTGAGCCTTACGATTTAAGTAAAACCTCCAATCTTGGCTCGACCAGTCAAATAGCCTTGAATCCGCGTTTTTTTTAAGAGAGCAAATTTCATTTTTATTCTCGCCCCTAACTTCCGCCGCCACTTTTATTCCAATAAGTGGGCCGTCACGATGATCGCATTGGCAAAGGCTTCACAGTCAAGATCGCTAGGGGTGTTTTTGATAAGAGTGCGATCGATCTTAAGTCTATTAATGGGGAAGCGTTTCAACTAAGCGAGTGATGAATAGCGAGTACTAAAATCATCGATAGATGCTGAAAGTAAGCGCCTTAAGTAAATTCACTGTCTGGATTAACTGCTACGGATGCTTCATTAACATTCCCTAATTTTTAAACCTTAAACGGCATCATAAACTTGGGGGGGGGGCGCTATTTTTGTGAAAGCTATTATGGGCATCCTTGACCAACAAGTTGTAAAAAACTACGCGACCGCTACTACCTCAAACGTCCTAGCTTTATTCAACATCAATCTGGCAATTATACGACGCGCTTTCGTGAAGCCTGCATTTTATCTACACAAAAAACGCCTTCGTGAAAAGACATGCGTTATCGTTTCTGGGAACTACTCTACTCCTGTCTCGCGGCAATAGCTCATAATTACTAAATGACGTAAGCCTGTTCAGCCTTGTTGGTCAAAGGTACTAGCTTTCCACTCTCTTCCTCATCCTGTTTTCGGATTACTGTAACTTATTCGCCTCGTCCTTGGTTTTTTAATCAGGTCCTTTTTTCGATGCGTCTTTGATGTATTTTGCAATATTCATTGCCTTAAAGCTGTCAGTCGCGACCGTCTCTTCCTGGCGATAATCTGAAACCCATCGCTCAAAGGGCGCTGTTGCTCATCGGAATAAGCACAAAGCTTGACTTGGGCAAAACATAAGTCTTTTATTCGTCCTCTTGCAGCATTACAGCAAATTTGACCATAGGTTTTCCTTCGTGGGTATATAAACTATTTAGATCCCAGACCTTTCCACATCAAAGGTATATAGGGAATGAGGTTAAATAATGCTCACTCAGGAAGATTGCCTGAGAAGTCAATTTCGATTTTACACCCATAAACCACAGAAACAATACTGTTGCAATTACTGCTGCTCACAATTTTAGCAAATGCCATCAGGCCCACTCGTACCGAATACCGTTCCGGAGGTCGGTACGACGCTCTGAAGAATGACGACCTCTAAATACTGGATACTTGAGTTTAATGTAAGTAAAATGCCCGAACCGTCCAACGCTTCGAGAGCTGCACATATTCATATTCACTTGGATAATCACTTAGCACTGGCAGCGTAGGCTCAACATAGCTAGGGAATAAACCATGAATTTAGATAGTGCCCTTCAAAAACATATAGATTGGAAAGTAAAATTCCGTAACGCCATAGCCAAGCAGGGGGAGATGGATGTTGCAACCATCACTAAGGATAATTGCTGTGAGCTTGGCGGGTGGCTACACGGGGAAGGAAAAGTTCAATATAGCGGCTTACCAAGTTATATAGAAACACGCGATGCTCAACTTTTAAATCTCAACCAATGACTCAAAAAGCAAAGTCGGGTTGCCCATCAGCCTTCCCAAGAAGCAGCCCATAGTGTGGGCAAGCAGTTTACGAATAAAACGGTTAGCCAAATGCCAAGTGTCGCGAGCCCT
>CANNLO010000262.1 GCA_947505055.1 Methylococcaceae bacterium
CGTGGGTTCAAGTCCCACTCTCACCACCACTACTGACGCCCCTTTCGAGAGATTGGGGCGTTTTCTTTTGTACGATTTTATCGATTAGTAGCCACCTAGTAGCCAGCAAGCACATTATAACGCTAGTTTTTAGGCGTTTGCTATAGCTTTATGTAGGCAATTTCGCAATTCGAGCAAAGGAGACATTCGCCAATTCTTGGCCGCCGGCAACTTCGGGCCAAAAGCAGAAGTAACCTTTCGAAATTGACTTACTAAATGCAAACTTTTATAGATCTACCTTTGCCTTAAAATAGGGTGAAATGATTTATAATATTCTAGCTAGTTTGAATGACTAGAGTACTTTATGAAAGTACATATAACTCATCAATTATAAACAGGAACAACCTCATAATGAGGAAGAAAATTAGAACACTTTATGAGCTTGTTTCAACTTGTTATGAGTATATTTCACCTAATATAATTAATGAGCAATTCCAGCGAATAAGCAATAGCGCTAAACCAAAAACACCCTTCTCGACACCACAAATTCTTGGAAAGAATACTCATGGTATTGAGTTTTCTGATCTTTTCTGTGGGGCGGGTGGCTTGTCGTTAGGCTTTGAAATGGAAGGGGCTGTTTGCAAGCTGGCAATTGATCATGACGAATCAGCTATTGAAACTTATGCTGTAAATAGGTCAGAGGACAGCACCGTCTTATGTCAATCAATTCTAGATTTTCTAAATGATGATACTAAAGTAATTCCTCAGACGCCTTTACTTATTGGAGGTCCTCCTTGCCAAGGGTTTAGTCTTGCCAATCAGCAACAAAAAGAAAACGATCCACGCAATCTTTTATATGCAGCATTTCTTGAGTACGCGTCAAGATCCAATGCCAAGGTCCTCGTAATGGAGAATGTTCCTGGAATACTTAAAAATTGGACTGATATAGAATCAGATTTAACTAGTAGAGGTTATTCGTCTCATATTTTTGATATGGAAGCATCGAATTTCGGAGTACCACAAAAGCGTCATAGAGTTTTTATTGTTGGCGTCAGTAAGGCGCACATTAAATGCACAGATAAATTTTTTGATGATATTCATAAAAATCTTCAGAATCAGAAAAATACATCTAAAACCTTTAACATTGCAGATGCTCTATTTGGTTTACCAAGTGTCAAAGCAAAAAATATTAAGAATGCAACTTATCTAGAAAATGAAGACTTCGGATTTACAATAGCACCACCAATTCATGCAAAGAATTCCTACACAAAGGCAATCAATGCTGAGTTTCCAGATGGTTTTCTTTTTAATCACCGCACAAAATATAATAATCCACGAGATATTGAGCTGTTTGCCTCGCTTTCTCAAGGCGAAGATACTACCTGTGAAAAATTTGCAGCATTAGACCCATATAAGCACCGCAACCATATTTTTAAAGATAAATTTTATCGGCTTAGTGAAAATTTATTATCTAAGACAATTACCGCGCACATGTATTATGATTGCCATATGTATATTCACCCACATGAAAATAGAGGCCTTACGCCGAGAGAGGCTGCACGCATTCAAGGCTTTCCTGATCAGTACCTGTTTTTAGGTAAACCTAATGAGTGGTATCGTCAAATTGGTAATGCGGTTTCGCCAATTGTAGGGAAATGTCTAGCTAGAGCAATTCTGCCGGCTATGCATAAACACTTGGGAATAGATACTTGAGATTTGTTGATTTATTTTCTGGGATTGGGGGCTTCCATCTCGCCGCCAATCATGTATTTGGTGATTCAGCAGAATTTGTAGGCTATTCAGAAATAGATCCTGTTTGCAAATCAATTTATAAGAAAGCATTTGATATAAACAATATTCATTTAGGTGGTGATATTCGTACCCTTATTTCAAGGCAATCTGATGAATGGTCTTTACCCCAATTTGATGTTTGTCTAGCCGGCTTTCCATGCCAACCTTTTTCGAATGTTGGTAAGCGCCAAGGATTGTTCGACGAGCGTAGTTGGGTTTTTTTTGACCTCGTCAGAGTTCTCAAATATTACAAACCTAAATACTTCGTTTTTGAGAATGTAGAAAAAATAAAAACTATAAACGGCGGAGAGTTATTGGCGAGTTTTATAAAGCATCTAGAAGATGCTGGATATGTTGTAGATACGTTTAGTCTGTCAGCAAAAGATTACGGATTGCCTCAACAAAGAAAACGGCTTTTTCTAGCAGGGAGAATTAAAACAAAAGGTAAAAATCAAAAATCATTACCTATACCAAAAACAAAGTTATTAGAAGACTCTAAATACCCTTCTGCTTGGCATTTATTAGAGAGGGCTATGCCAGCAAAACATGTGGTTCCAGTTGGTAGCAGAAAGACCATTTTTACAAAAAATGAGAAATGGATGGGTGACCTCGAAATAGATCGCCATATTGCTCGTCCTGTTTGTGCAACTATGGGTAAATGGCATCGTGCAAATCAGGATAATTATTATACTGAATACTTCATTAAATCACCTGTAGCTGAAAAACATCCTAATTTTGATTATCGCCTAGACTCTGTAAGAAGAATTACACCCTTAGAAGCTTTACGTTTACAAGGGTTCCCAGATATTTTCTCTTCTTACATAGATGCGCTTTCGATTAGCCCTACCCCAGCATACAAAGCTATTGGTAACGCTGTTCCAGTTGACATGGCTGCGGCTGTTTTAAAAAACTTACTTGAGAACACATAATTATGAGTATCTTTGATAATCTTTTAAATATCATTAAGACTAAATATCCAGAAGCTGATGATGGTAGTTTTTCATATGACAATGTTAGCTCTGCATTAGTGATTCAAATAAAAGGTGGTGATGTTCATAGCTCATTGCGCCCAGGAAGTTCGGCTCACAAAGATCAGATTGATTTAACTTATGGTCCTACTTTACCTGAGGACTTTAGCCCAGTAGATGATTTCTTTCCTACCATCCATATCCCTAAAATTTTAGTGCAGGCCCCACATTTGGTTATTAATTGCAGGATTTGGGGAGAATGTCTTTTACCTAGTACTTTAGGATGGATAGATTCAAAGGTAGATGTAACAAGGCGTGAACTTAATAGTGGCGTTAATCCAGCATTACAGCTTAGAGGTGTAGACTCATTAAGGAAGAATATACTTGAAAATGACTGGCTAATATTTTTGCATCAACAAAAAGAGTCCGTCTATGAAGCTTTTTCGCTTAAACAGGGTGATTGGTCTGGAAAGGTAAAAGAAGTACTTCATAAAAGTTCAACAACTTTACGACCAGTCTATTTTAACTATACTAGCCTCATTGCAACTACGCCAAAAAATAATATTCCAAAACCCTTTATTTTGCTTGCTGGTATTTCTGGAACAGGAAAAACAAGGTTTGTAAGAGAGCAAGCCGAGTTCCATACAAGTGATCAATCCAATTTTTGTTTGATTCCGGTTCGACCAGATTGGCATGAGCCATCTGACTTGTTAGGTTATATTTCTAGAATAAGTCCCGATGGGCCTCAATATGTAGTTACGAGGTTGTTGCAATTTGTAGTGGCCGCACTAAAGGTCACTGTTGAAACCGCATCGTCTGCGGAATTGATTTATAAGTCAGCCGAATTAAGCCCCCCTTATTGGTTGTGCTTGGATGAAATGAACTTAGCTCCAGTTGAGCAGTATTTTGCTGATTATCTTTCCGTTGTCGAAAGTCGAAAATGGGATAATGGCAAATATACTTGCTTGCCATTGTTGCCGGCTATCAGTCACTTAAATTTGAACGATTATGGCAATAATAAACTTCGACAAGATTTGAAGTTACAAGAGGCGTCAGATGATGATTTATGGGATTATTTGTACAACAATGGGATTCCATTACCTCACAACTTAATAGTAGCGGGAACCGTTAATATGGATGAAACTACTCATGGTTTTTCTAGAAAGGTGATTGATCGAGCCTTTACCATTGATTTCGGTGAGTTTTATCCCACTCAATTCAGTGAGTACTTTGCACCTAAAATACAAAATCTGCCACTAAGTTTCCCTACTCTTAGTTACGTGACATTAAAAGATCTTTCTAAAGTTATAGTTGATTCTGATGGTAATAAAAGCATTCAGTTCTTAGAAGGGGTAAACAAAGTTCTTGAAGCTACTCAGTTTGAATTAGCCTATCGTGCTTTGAATGAGCTTCTTTTAGCGGTTGTTTGTTTTAACCCTATTGATGATATTTCATTAAGCGCAGTATGGGACGACTTTATTATGACTAAGGTTCTGCCCAGAATTGATGGAGATATTGATAAGTTAAGAAAAAATGACGGAACAGAACTTCTTCTAGGATTAGAGCAAACATTATCTAATTTATTTACAAATATCTGGAATGGTGAAATTCGACCAGATTTATTGCGAAAAAATGCGGATAGTAGTGAGTTAAAGATTGAGTGTCGTTCAAAAAGAAAATTGCTCTGGATGCAAAACCGATTGCGAGAGAGTGGTTTCACTACATTTTGGCCTTAGGCATTTTAGTATGAATTTCAATTCATATGTAGGAGCTCCAAATGCCGATTGTACTTAGACTTGAATCAATAAATTTTTCATTGTCTGTCTGGACAAAAGATATTAATCATCCACAAGCAGTGCTTAAGAAAACAATAGCGTCTCGCGGTTTAGATGAGCAAGCTACTTTTTTGAAATTCAATCCACCGTTAGCATTAGAAACTATTACCCCAATTTCGACTCAAGGTGATTTAGCTCTTCCAATCAGCCAATACAGCCTACCTTCGCCAATATTTTTCGAAAATAAACTTTATGAGTTTGATTTTGAGTTTAAATCTACGCTCAGTGAGCCTCCAGCAGTTCTCCACCGATTAAGTAAGATTCAAGATAGCTTTCATTACACAGGAAGATCAGTAAGAGGTAGTCTAAATTTTGGCAATGACATTGGTTGGTTTCGTTTAGGATTGCGTTTTAATGAGGGCTTAACTCAAACAACTCAATATATATCATTTCAAGTTCTGCCAACCAAGATGGCAATGGAAAATGATTTAGCGGAAATTCATAAAGTTATTGATAAAGAATATCCACTGTGGAGATTTTCTTTTGTTCAAAAAACGGAACAAGAGTTGGCTAACTCTTCTAAGCCTCATGAACAGTTTGAGTTGCTCTGGTTAGCTCACTTTTCTGCTTTACGCTCTCAATTAGAGACGGGGGCAAAATATATTTGCTCCTTTCCACATGCCAGACTTCTTTCATATGAACGCAATCTCAAAGCCGATAGAATTCGTGGGCGTATTTCAAATGGTCTGGAAGAGAGAGTTTTTGAAGATTTAAAACAAGGGGCAATCGAAAAATTATATCGCATTAAAAAGCAACGCTTATCAGTAGATACTCCAGAAAACAGATTTATTAAAATGGTACTCATAAAATGCACGAAAGTAATCTCCCTCTTTATTGAACGGGCACGTCAAAGTGAAAAGATTCCTGACAAAGGAAGATTATCACCCTCATTCTTTGAAGAACTTGAGGGCTGGTCAAAGCCTTTAGATCACTTATTAAAAAGACCTTTTTTTTCTGAAATTGGAGATTTTGAAGGACTTACTCGAGAATCCTTAGTTCTTCAGCAGCGAACAGGCTATGCTAAGGTTTATCATATTTGGCAAGAACTTAAACAGTATCTTGATATTTTTGGTAACAATGCCTCAATTTCGATGAAATCGGTAGCGGATCTCTATGAAATTTGGTGCTTGTTAGAAATTAAAAATATTTTAGAGGAGTTAGGGTTTGAAGTGATCTCAAGTGCTAAATCTGAACTTCTAGATAATGGCGTTGAAAAGGTAATGACTTCCGGACTTACTGCAGCTTTTCATTTAAAAAGGGAAGATGGCATATCTATTCGTTTGGCTCATGAGCCGTTATTCAAAATCGCTGATGTTGTTAAATTGGGAAAAATTTATTCTTATACAACTGTACAGAAGCCAGACATTCTTTTGGAGGCAACATTCCCAAATAGCGAGACAATTCATTGGATTTTTGATGCAAAGTATCGTATATCGGGGGAGGAAGATGGGGATGATTTAATCCCAGATGACGCCATTAATCAGATGCATAGATATCGCGACTCGATACTTTATATTAACAAAATAGATTCTATTCACACTGAGAAATGCAGGCCCATCATTGGCGCCTATGTGCTCTATCCAGGTTGGTTTAATGAAGCGGAAGAAATTAACCCATATTCAAAAATGATTGAAACAGTAGGTATTGGAGGATTTCCTTTTTTACCATGTCAACCAAATAGCTGGTTAAAAAAGTTTTTGGTTGAGAATTTAGGAGTGAGCTCATCAAATAGTTCTCACCTTTTACCTTCGCCGGATTTCTATTTTGAAAAAGACCCATTAAAAATCCCTCCCAAAGGAACTAAATTAACCCGAATTAAGTAGCATCCTTTCATTTAACGTACAATATCTTATTTTTTCAGTCATTTATTGATATATCTTGATCGTATTAAGTTATGGATTACTTCCACTTTGGGTCGAAAGCAACAGAACAGCATTAGTTAGTAAACGTCCGTTTTACGATCAAAGCGAATGATCTAGATGTCTATTTCCAAACTTTTTTTAATATTATTTGGTTCTTAAATGTCCTTTATATCTAGTCTAGGGACGTTGCGGCTGCGCCGCCGTCCGCCGCTGACGCGTGCGCGCCGCGACGCCACCGCCACGTCCTAGAATGGCACAGGAAAGGAATCGTTTTCACTAGGCAAATACCTAAAAAATATCATCGGTGTATTAGCTTCTGTGATGTATAGACTATCTCTTGCAGCTTC
>CANNLO010000263.1 GCA_947505055.1 Methylococcaceae bacterium
TGCCAATAGCTCGGCTTTTCGTTGATGCCAGTGCGCTCTAAACCACCAAATATCGGCATTATCTGGGTAGTGTTCACGTTGTTTACAGAGCCAGGAAAAAGCCGCTTCTAGTTGATGGGCCGTGACCTGTAGGCAATTATCATTAGTGGATAGCATGGATTTTTGTTGACTCTGATAGCGGTTAAATGTGGCACAGTATTTATAGCAAAATTTACCCCAAGCGCCCAGTCATTCATCTAAAAAATTCTGCCTTTTAACCTAAATTCATGAAAAACCAGCAAAAATAGTGTCAGGTTTATTTACAACGGCTGATTCCTGAATTAACACCGCATTTAACATATCAAGCTATTGATTGTTATCAATAATAGTTTTTATTTGGCTAAATTACGTAAAAAATATAATCATTTTTATCATTTATTAATGGCAAATACTGTCAGCTTTTTTTACATATTATCAGTAACTGCCAAAACCCATTGTCATGCATGGTTTTTTTGAAGCGGAATTACGGTGAATTTTATAAATAATTTTGTCCGAAAAATAGGCTGAAAATATTTAACAAAAGCCCAGTTATTCGAGCATTATTGGGTGGTTGTTGAGCGGCAGTAATGGCTGTTTTCACGCGATCGCCAAAAAGTTACCTTCTTGTTTTTAAATATTTTTGTGGCTTTAAAAATTCTGGCGTGAATTTTGCATAATGAAATATCGAGGCGAAAGCAGCGGCCGAGGCGTAGACATACTAGTCTATGCTGCCCGCTGCCGCCAAAGCGTTCGGGGCGCTGGTTAGCCCTAAATTTTTGAGGAAAATAGCGGGCGCGCGGGCGTTGGGTGGACACGCCTCATACCGTGATCCTCAATTACCCTATAATCCCTTCCACATTAGAGTGAGATGAAAATGAATACCAAGTATAGATCGTTGTTAGCAATGTTGCTGTGTGGGGCGAGTTTCGCGACCCAGGCGGTACCCGTGAATTTCACGAACAATTACAGTGGCGTGTACAATTGCATTACAATGGGTTCATCGGAGTGCTTGCCGTCGACTAATGCGTGGACTCTCGGATACGATAACAGTACCAGCACCATTTACCAGGCGAGCAGCGCGTCATGGATGTTCACTTTGTCAGGTGAATATGGTCATCTTACACTCCTGTCGTCCATTGGTTCAACGGTAACTATTTTAGACAGTAATGTGACCCTAATGACATCCGCACCCCAAGTAATAAATGATGATGGCGACTCTATTTTCACTACACTATTCGTCAGTACAACACAACATGATAATTTTAATAACAACTTCACCAATACGTTTGCGATCGTAGGAATTTATTCAGTCGAGGCAGAAGTCCGTACTTTATACGATTACATTTGGACACAAAACATTAACGAATTTTCACTACATTTCTCCACCTATATCCCAATTATGCAATCGTATGGCGTAATCACCAAGCCATATGATTTGTCCCTTATTGGAATTGATTCCCTCCAAGGCATCAAACTCATGGACTCCGTAGTTCTCTTCAATGCCGTCCCCGAACCCTCTGATTTAGCTCTCATCCTGATCGGCTTCGCAGCGTTCCGTGTCAGCCACCGCCGATTGCGCGGATAAAATAGCTGCTTGTGTGGGGGGGGGGGGAGCCACGTCAAGCCAACGCGTGGAATAATAACTTAGCCGCCCTGCACCCATCGCCACCAGCGTCGAACGTACTCCCAAGCCGCCACAGCCCCTCGGGGTGTGGCGGCTTTGCTCATAAAGCCGGGTTGCAGCGTTCTACAAAATTGGCCCGCGTCTGCGCGGCCAGCGTCAGCCCCTGAGGGCTGAAGTAATAACCCAAAAAATCAAACCCTTGCGCAATGCGCCCAATAAAAGCCTTGTCCGGGGTTGCGCCAAACCCAGCGCGTGGGCGCCAACACCAAAATATCGTCCATAAGCGCACGTAGAACAAGCCCGAACGCGCCATGGTGAGGTCGAGTTCGTGCAGGTAGAACGCCCCCTCCCCAGCAAAGGACTCTGACTTTACCAGAATAACATCCAGCGGGGCATCTTCCTCTACAACAAATATGCGGAAACCAATACTGATACGAAACTCTTTCATGCCTACTTACTGGAAACAGCATGACAATAGGACTCCTCAACCTAATTGCAGGAGTTTGTCATGGATTACCAGTAGAGCTCTATGCATAGTTTTAATGCTTGAATGAAATGAGTCAATTAATTATCAGCTGAATGATCACTTTAAATAGAAAATAGTGGTTTTGCGGGCATCATCATTGGTGGCGCAGTAACAATGGATATTTTATTTGGAGGCCCTGTTACTGGCGCTTCTATGAATCCGGCCAGATCGCTAGGCCCCGCACTCATTTCCGGAAACTTTACTGGGCTCTGGATATACTTAATTGCACCTGTTTTAGGGGCATATATTGCTTGTAAAGCCTATCGTTTGGTTCAAGGCCGTTTTGAGTGAGTGGCGGCTAAAGGAGAGACTGATGTCGCTTCAAAATCTGGGCTCAATGACTAGAAGGGGTAGTAACTGGAAGTTCAGCAATGGTATCGGTAATCCATTTAGGAATCTGCGAAGTTCCATTCCTGCCCCCGCTCAATCTATCATCTCCCAATAGCAACCTTTAATAGACATACCATCAGACCCTCAACCCGGAGCAGTCCCCGGAGCCATTCCAGAGCCAGTGACTGAAAATTCCGAAGCGTGACGGGGTTTGCAACCCCGTTACTCACGTTTTGAAAACGATTGAAGACTTCAAACGTTTCGGTCGGGGTTGCAAACCCCGGCCGGCATCGATGCCAACGTCTACATTGAAGCCAAAAAACGGTACTATCGCATGACTGTTTGCCCTGGATTCTGGGACTGGATGGATTTACAGTTCACATCTGGTCAGGTAAGCAGTATTCGTATGGTATACGATGAACTCAGCAAAAATGACGATGCTCTATCAGAGTGGGTAAAAAACCGGCAACACTATTTTGCAGCAGACGACGAAAAAACACAGGAAGTGTTCACGGAGATTGTTCAATTCGTAATGGAACATTCCGAATATAGCGAACCCTACCGAAGTAACTTTCTTGCAGTAGCAGATCCTTGGCTAATTGCTAAAGCCAAAACAATGGGAGCAACTGTTGTGACTCACGAGGTACTGGTTCCTTCGGGCAGCAAAAAAGTGAAGATCCCGAATATCTGCCGCGAATTTAGTGTCGACTTCTGTAATACTTTTGATCTACTCGAATCAGGGGCCGCCCAGTTTGTTTTGAGTCATTAGTGATTTAGCTCTCCATAGCTGTATCCTTAGCTCATATTCGTTAGCAAGCCGTCAAAGCGGGCTTATGTAGTGTGCTTCAGAACGTGGCGGAGGTGACTAAACACGACAAACAATTGGCTTCGTGGTTAATTCCCCATGGCTGTAATATACGGGTAAAAACAGTAAGCCACCTTCAAAGTGTGTTGATTTTAGTTGAAACTGATCGTCGAATTACGGCCATAAATCGGCCTGTCGTCACAGGCCGATTTATGGCGATGAATATGTTCGTGAATATACTTTGTGTTCAATAATACATTGAAATACATAAGAATTATCATTTGGCGATGGGCTATATCAATACTTCAAAATCCCCTGAATTATCGCAATATGCGCCAGTTCGGCGATGGTTGATACGTTGAGTTTGATTTTTATTTGAGTGCCGTAATTAGCGACGGTTTTATAACCCAGACAAAGTTCATCGGCGATTTTATGGGCAGTTAAACCTTTTGCCAGCAGCAGGAATATATCAAACTCTCTAACGGACAGCGTATCAATAAGGGTTTGGTAGTCGGCCTCGCTGTTTTGCAGGGGCATTTTATTTATCAAGCCCTGTTCTATATAAATCTCGCCTTTGGCTATTTTCTGTATCGCTTCCACCAGGATTCCGGGAGCGCTGTTTTTGGTGATATAGCCTTTTGCTCCGGCCTGCATGGCTCTATCAACATAAACCATTTCATCATGAACGCTAAATACCAGCACCTTAGCGTTACTGTCGCGACTGCAAATGCGCCGTAAGCTTTCCAGTCCGCCGATGCCGGGCATTGATAAGTCCAATACCATGACATCCGGTTGTTTTTCCAGATACAGCTGACACGCAGCCTCTCCCCGGTCAGCTTCGGCGATTACGTCTATATCGGCTTCGGTCGCCAGCAACATTCTAAAGCCAGCTCGTACCACGGCATGGTCATCGACCAGAATGACTTTTATCCGGTCTTTCATTGCAGCGGAATCGTCGCGATAATACTCATGCCTTGTTTTGGCTGAGTCTGTATGGAAAATTCGCCGCCCAGACTGTCGATTCTTTCTCTCATGCCCAATAAGCCAAAACCGGTTTTAATCTTGTCAACAGTACAGCCTTGTCCATCGTCCGATACGTGTAGCCGTAACGTTTCTCCAGTTCTATCCCGATGTTCTATTTTCAGGCTGATGGCTGCATGAGTTGCCTGTGCATGACGGACAATATTGGTTAAGCATTCCTGAACAACCCGGAATACCTGAATGGAGATTTTTTGTTCCAGATAATCGACTTCGTCAGGACAGTCAATGGTGAGTTTTAACGTTGGATTTCTAATCGACCAGTGATTTAGCAGATCTTCCATGGTTGCTTTTAAACCCAGTTCGGTTAATACCAAAGGATGTAGTTGGTGCATCATGGAGCGCACCACGGTCATTAAATGGTCGCAGATAGTGACTATGGAATCGGTGGTTTGTTTAATGTCAGACATAGCGCCGGATTGGGAGCGCCCGGCGGTCACCGCCATGACTTTAATCGCAGTCAGCGACTGCCCCAGCTCATCATGCAATTCCTGAGACAGCCGTTGCCGTTCGTCTTCCTGTATTTCCAGTGTATGCTGGGTTAAAGCCCGATTTTCCTGCCGACTTGCGTTCAGTTCGCCGGTCATGTGATTGATGGCTTTGGCGATACTGTCATATTCCTGAATGGAAAAATCGGGTAGTTTTTGGCTGTACTGTCCAGTTTCAATGGCCCTTAGCGCGTCAACAATAACGGCAATAGACTTAAGGGCCTTGCTAAAGGCAAGATTGACGGCCAAAAAGGTAAGCAGTGTCAACAGGAAAATAGAACTGAAAAAACCTATGCTTTCTTGCCAGACTTCAGTGATTTCATCCAGAGGATTGGCTTGAATAATAAGGGTGATTTGCTCGCCGTTGGCACGGGTAATGATGTGCTCAACCTTGGGGTAGTCAACTGCAACCAGGTTGATAAACCATTTCGGCGGCTTTTCGTCATTATTGGTTTGCTGGTTTTTGTGGGCAAGGCTGATGATTTGCCCTGACGGTTCTTTCAGTTGAATGCTTAAATGCCGGGTTTGATTCAGTGAATTAAACTTCGGCAACCAGGCGGTTTCATTAAACGGAGTTTGTGAAGCTTGCGAAAAACCGAAACTGATCAGTTGCACGGCCAGGTTGATCGATGAATCGACTTCTTTGCTTACCGCATCGCGCGCCTGCCAGATGGCTATGGAACTACCCAGGATAAGAATGCACAGGGAGGATATTAATATTCGACTATTGATTTGGTAGCGCAGACTCATGGGTTTTAAAAACTCGACACTTGCAACATCGGATCGATGATAGGCAAAATTACACCATTATTGATTCATTAGAAAGTATTGGCTATAGGAAAAATTCATTTTTATGTATCCACTTTATTCTTTTACCAGAAAGTACTCGGTCATAGCTGTTCAGGTTTGTCGATTAGGGATTGATTTTTATACTCATTTTTCAATGCGATGAATTTCAATTATACCGTACCACTTATACCTTGTTTTAAAGATATAACCAGGATGTTGTTATATGGATATTTTGTGGCAATATTTTATAGCTTGGCCTCATTGATTTTCCTGGCTTCAGAACTTTAACTCAACTCCCACCCAATAACCACGCGGCGCACCAGGGCCAATAAAGGTGCTGCTAAGCCAATCATTGGAATTGTAATTCCAACCGCTGGAACCAATCGCGCCGCGCTCGGAAGGAGAAAAAGGATTTGTTCCCAAACGTCCGGCGGTGGCATATTGGCGATCGAACAGGTTATTGACCATGCCAAATACCGAGAGTCCTTTGGTGATTTCATAGCGGGATTTCAAATTAAAAATCGCATAACCCGGCACGCTACCGGGATCCGTGTATTGACGGCCTCGGATCAGCACCCGTTCTGTACCTGCCTGATTATAACCATAGTAATACTGGTAGGCACCTTGTTGATGGTCGTTATTTTCATTGCCGCGCACGAACGATGAAGAATGTGCAATCATATTGAGCGCCAAAGACCATTGCTGGGTGACATGGACATTCAAAGCGGCATTGATATTATGCAGCGGTATGCCGGGCATACGATCCCCTGGCTTGACTTCGATCATACCCTGCAAGGCTTCCAATGGATGGCCGGTTGAATCGTAAAGCACTTGCCCATAATCAGCATCAGGCGACCTGACCGCAGCAGTGCTATTGTGCGGACTGACCATGAACATGTGTGATTGGAAGGTAGCATCGGTGTAGCCGTAATTGGCGCTAAGATCCACAATACCGGCTTTGCCGGAAAAACCGAACTCTATGCCTTGTCTGCGGGTTTGGCCAATGGTATCAAAAAAACTCCGCTCTGCAGTAATACCGACCAGATAAATGTCATCCTTCAAGTCGGTTCTGTATATACCGGCATTCCAATCCCAGTCTTTAAATACCTTGCCTCGCAAGCCGAACTCGTAAGAATCGGCAAAAATTTGCGGCAGGAAA
>CANNLO010000264.1 GCA_947505055.1 Methylococcaceae bacterium
AAACATTAAACGTTTCGATCGGGGTTGCAAACCCCGACCAGCTTCGTTCGCCAGCTTCGTTCGTTCGACCGGAGCGTGCGAAGCGTGACGGGGTTTGCAACCCCGTTACTCACGTTTAGCCGCACTGAAAAAACATTAAACGTTTCGATCGGGGTTGCAAACCCCGACCAGCTTCGCAAATCTGATCTTATTGAGTTGCTTCTTTCGCTTCCGGTGCTGGAGCATTGTTTGCAGTCAGCTCTTTATGCTGATATTTTTGCTTGATAAGCTTGTCTTCATATTCCTGAACGATAGATTCCATTTCCACGCTTTTAAATTGCAACAGCGGTTCCGCTTTTAATACAGAATCCATCAAACTTTTATTATCATAAGTGTTTAACACTTCTTTACCCGCTTCAAACAATTTAAGGTTTTTAGCTTCACAACTTTGCAGATTGCTATCAGTTTGTTTTTGGGTGTTTTCCAAATTGGCATGCAAGGTATTCAGCTCGGTTTTGGCTTTATTCAATACATTATATTTTTCTATCACTTCCAACAATTTGGCATGCGTTTGATCCAGCTTGGTGCGCACTTCTTCAGCACTGCTTTTTTGAACCGCCAGTTCACCGCTTAAACGCTGTTCAACCGAACTCGCCGCAGCATCAGCCGCCGTTTTATCTTTCTTGACCTGTTCCATTTCAGCGGCAAGTTTTTCTTTTTCTGTTTTAAGCAGATCGCGCTCGCTGGTCATATCTTTAACGATAGTTTGCAGCTTAACAACCACTTTACTGTTGGGATCGGCGGCGCGAGGTGCGGCCTGAACTGTTGCTGACAGCAGGCCGCCAGCAAGCAATGCAGGAAACAAGGAGACTTTGATAAATAAATTCATGCCAGTATCCGCTTAGAAACGTGTATTAACATCGACTTGTAATAAATCGACCCCAAATGGAGCTCCGGTAATCACATCCGCGCTCAACCATCTGCCGGTCAGCCAGACATTATTCATCAAACCGTAGTTACCGCCCATAATCCAACCTTTTGCATTAGTGCCGCCAAGATGGAAATCGGAATCGGTATAGGCATCCAGTACCGAATCGCGTTCTATATACTTATAAGCGGTAAATACATTCCAATGTCCCGCCTTATCCACTTTTCGCCAGCCGACATCGACTCGCGCTTGCCAGGCGTTCGTTTGCTCTTCAATATCAGTGCCCGCAAGCCTTCTAACGTCACTCGCTTTAAACCCAACGTTCTTCGCAAAATCACCGCTTACTCTGACATGATAGGGCGCAAATGCGGCTATATCGTATGCTCCATTGATGTTGAGAATATTGTAATCAGAAGCCAATCCCACCTGGCCAGAAGATAGACCTGGAGATTGCACTGTACCTTCACGACAAACAGTAGCCAAGGTATTACCGCCTTGCATAAACTGAGGCACAGAGGCATCATTATCATCGTTATTAAGATCGCAAGTCCCTGATACTGAGGTATTTGGAACGGCTTCAATATTGGAATAATCATAATAAGCCACACCAAGATTGACGCTATCCTGATTCGCAAAGCCCCAGTCCACACCCAATTGCCCGCCTAACAGCCATTTGTCGTTACTACTTAATTCAAACTCCTGCAATGGAAATGCACCCGCTGTCGCATACACCATCGGGCCATCATCATTGCTAACATGTAGCCCACTTGTATCGCCCAAGCGATGCCTGACCGTAGCGGCAAAACCTTCAAAAGACAGATCGGTGTCCCAGACCAGTTCGCTGCCGGCGGTAAATTCATCGCCACCGGTATACCAGGGATTCTTAATACGCCCGCCAGAAAGCGTCAGCCAGTTAAACTTGTTGTCATCAACCGCATCGTACTTAAGAAAAGCCCTGTCGACAGTAAACTCATAACGCTGACCGGTGTTGCCCAAGGTTTGATTGGTCGATACCGGATCGCGCTGGTTGCCGGTTGCCAGACGCACACCGGCATTCAGGCCTTCTGCGACTTTCACATCAAAACCCAGTCGCAGACGTTCACGAAAACGATGGCGATCGTGAGTAGTATTTCGAAAAAGGGTTTCATCTGCGTTCGCTGCGCTAAATCCACCTGCCTCATTAACAGCTTGCGCATCTATATTAAAAGGATCATTAGCTATGTTATCAGCCCCCATAAATTCATTCTGCGAGCGCAACCTGATATCCCCAGACAACTTAAACTTCCGCGTCCATTCCGGCAGCGCATTCGGCAAGCCCCACTGCTCATTTTTAGCTTTAGCCATTACATCGCCTACCACTTGCTCACGCAACTCGGCCCGCACTTGTTGACGAATATCGTCTTTGACAAAATCAGGCACATAAGCCACCCGCACTTCATCGGCAGGCACGACTTCCTTGGCTGCTGCTGACTTACCGGAAGCGGCTTTCGCGTCGGCTACCTGCTGATCGGCATCGGCTTCTGCCTGTTTGATCATGTCTTGAGCCGTTTTATCGGTAATCACACCCTGCTTGACCAGTTGTTTGATCAAATTGGTCGTGGTATTGCGCAACTTCAGCAATTCCTCCTTTTCGCCCGCCTGAGTCAATCCGGCTGCGCATAGTAATGCCAAAGCCAGTAGCGGTTTTTTGTTGTCCATGGGTGCTTCCTGAATATTTTAAGATTAAAGTTTTGTTATCACTCGTTCCCAAGCTTCAGCTTGGGAACGAGCGTCTAAAGCGTTAAATTCGTGAAGAAATTTTCATCTTCATGGGTTGTTCCATACCCGGAGGCGGCGCTTCTTTAAGACTTCTAAATTTGGCCAATTGCTTGGTTAACAAACGATCAATTTCTGGATCTTTGCTGCCTTGGGCCAATTCATAGCGGTCTATCGTCCCATCGGGATTGACCCAGAGCTTAATAATTGCATGGTAAGCTTTACGCCTTAAGTCCTCATTGTCCGACAAAAAATCAAGCAGCGAGTTTTTAGCATCGCTGGCATAAATTCTATGCGGGTCACCTCCGCCTCCGCCCAAAAGTCCCCGACCGCCTTTACGAGCTGCCAACCCGAAGGCATCAGAACCCGCCACCCCGTCCGCATCCAGGCCGGTATCACCGGCCGGTTGTTGATCCGGCACATCCGGCAACGGTTCTGGGTCCGGCTCCGGTTCATCAAGCTTTTGCTCCACTTTTTCCTGCTCAGGCGGTGGTGGCTCAACTTTTGGCGGCGGTGGAGGTGGCGGCGGCGGTTTTAATATGGTAATAGGCTGAATTTTCTTTTCATGCTTGGGCGCTTCATTAGTAAAATTGCTAATGATTTTGACCACATAGCCAATCGCCGCAAGCAAGATCAAGCCGCCAATGATTTTAGGAATATAAACCCTGAAATGTTTGTTCATGCTCATACGTCTGGCTAAGCCTACTTAACCAAATTCTGAGTCACTAAACCGACCTGGGTAATTTCCAACTTGCCCAGCAAGGCAAGAATATCGATTACGCTTTGGTACTGTACCGTTGCATCGCCTTTAACGACCACGGGTAAAGCAGGATTTACGGCTTTGTATTGTTGTAAAGTCGTTTCCAGTTGTTCCATAGTCACCGGGAAAGTATCCAGAAAAATCGTGCCTTCGGCGGTTACGGTAATCGCTTTGGTTTGTGGTTTGGACAAACTGGGCGTATTACTGGCTTTAGGTAGATTAACCTGAACGCCCTGAACGGCAGCCGTGGTCATTAAAATAAACACGATCAATAATACGTAAGCCAAATCCAGCATGGGCGTGACGTTGATTTCGTCATACGCCGCATTTTCTTCTTGTAATTTCATGGTCAAATTTCTCTAGCAGTGTTTTGTGTATTAATAGGGCGCACAGGGCACGCCCTACCCTGAATCAAGTATGTTGTTCAGCCAATTTGGCGACAAACTCATCAACAAACACATGCATGTCAGCGGTAATTTCTTTAATACGACCACCTAAATAGTTGTAGCCAAACAAACACGGAATCGCCACAATCAGACCGGCAACCGTTGCCGTTAAAGCTCCCGCAATACCCGGTGCAATCGCGTTTACGTTAACTTCACCACTCACCGCAATCGCGGCAAAGGTAATCATTACCCCGATAACGGTACCCAACAAGCCAAGGAATGGCCCACCGGAAATAGCAATGGTCAATAACACCATTTGTGAATTCAGTTTTTGTAATTCCCGGATAACGACCGCATCCATAGTGGCTCTAACAGCGTTCATAGATTGGGCAGATAAAACCTGCTCACTCGAACCTTCCACTTTTTTCAAGCGACGATTCATTTCTTCAACACCGACATGATAAATGCGATATATAGTCGAACCGGTAAAAGCGCCATGTTTGCTGGTAAACGACAATAACAACGGTGATTCATCAAAATCATGATCGCCTTCTACTTCTTCGCTATTCAGCTTGTCGATATCTTTTGATTCTAATTGACTGTAGGCTTGCTCAAACTTTTTGTTTTCGCTATGCACGCGATTCAACACGATGGCTTTAACAATCATCACCATCCAACTGACCACAAACATCACCCCCAGAATTCCGATAATGACCCAACCATCTGTGGTTACATTTTTTAACGAACCCATAATCAGGGACTCGCCGCCTTCTTCACTATCTGGCGTTGTATCTTCACCGTAAGTTAACAATGCAGAAGATACACCCTGCATTTGCGCGTCATATTTAATGGCATTGGCATCAAGCGCTACTTTATAGATAGACAATTGATCCAGAGAACCGGTCAAACCACGAGCGCCGCTCGCATCTGCACCTACCGTCATTTCAGCAGATAAATCCCGTGTTGCAACACCTAAAGAACCTACCGACACACCATCAACATATAACACCAAGGTGCTTAAATTTGCAGTTAAGGTCAGATGATGCCAGGAACCCAGCGCCAAAGGCATTGGTGCTTTAAAATCTTGTTTGGAACCAGTATCGACTTCGACATAAGGCGATTCGCCCGAGATCGATAAGGTCACACTACTGCCTGGTCCGGTTCTTTGAAAAACAACGCTATTGGTTTGCGTCTTATCAATTTTTACCCAAGTTGAGACAGTCCAGCCGGTTTCGGCAGACATTTGAAATGAAGGTGTAGCTGGAATATGAATAATCTGGCTGCCATTAAATACCGCCGCATCACCAATCAATCCGCCTTCTCCAATAGTCGAAGTCATTACGCCAGGATTATTGCCATAAGCGGTAACATCTTTAACACCATCGGCACTGAACGGATAGCTTAATACTTGATTAACATCAAAAGCACCTTTGGCATCCTGCGCATCAACGGCGGTTTCATTACCGTAATAAAGCCAGATAGCTGGATCGGTAGCCGTTGCAATATCAGCCGGCAACTTGACCCAAAGCAAGGCCAACTCATTAACCACATCAAGTTTTTCAATGTAAAACTTAAGTGGTGTCGCTTCGTCAGCCGCGAGAATACGCATGTCTTTACCCTTGTCGGCAAGATCAGCGAAAAAAGTAAAGTTACCCGTATGTAAACGGATCAAGGCATAACCAGAAGCAGGAATAGTCAGGCCATCCTGTTTCAGTTTTTGCGCATCTATCGTTATCTTTTTCTTATAGCCCCAATCAGCGTTCCACCAGGCGGACGCAATAGATGGAATTAACATAAGGATCATCAACAAAAAACCACACCGCTTCATAATTTCTCTCAGTAGCATTTCAATTGTTCAGATTATCCCAGAGCTACATTACAAGATTATTACGTAAGCATTTATATCAGTACTTTTTCTATAACTTAATTATTGCACAAGTTGAACTGGCTTGCTTAACAGCGAAGATTTGTAGCGTGGTCGGATTGGATATATTAGCGTGACGGGGTTTGTGAGTTGGCGTGACGGGGTTTGCAACCCCGTTACTCACGTTTATCTCCACTTAAAAACCGTGATTACCTACTTAAGGCGGGACAGAACCGCTAAACGTTTCGATCGGGGTTGCAAACCCCGACCAGCATCGTTCCCTTATTAATTAAAGTGCATTACGCGAAGAGCGTTTAATCAATGTCACTTTGCCGATCCCGGTATTTATAGTCTAAAACAATACCTACTCACAGAATCCATCTTTGGATATAATAATCCCAAAAATTGACGAGAATTGTATGGCTGAACAAGATGAGCACTTAGCTAGCCTGGAAACCTTTAATGATGATTACGACAGCCCCTGGAAAGAGGCTGTAGAGCATTATTTTCCAGAGTTTATAGAGTTTTATTTTCCAGAGCTAAGCGTTACGGGGTTCGCAACCCCGTTACTCACGTTTTAAACAATCTCAAAAATATTTAAACGTTTCGATCGGGGTTGCAAACCCCGACCAGCATTGGATGATAATTAAAAAATGCAATATGTAACGAGTTTCGAACGTTTTGGAATTGCCAAAGTCCGGCAAGAAGGATTGCAAGAAGGCGAGTCCGAAATGCTTGGCTTAATGCTCAAGCATCGTTTTGGCGATTTATCTGATACAGTCGCCAACAGATTAAAACACGCTAGAGAAGATCAACTTAAAGAGTGGTTGATTAAAGCCATCTCAGCGTCAACTTTAGATGCCGTTTTTGATGATATGACCTAAGCGTGACGGGGTTTGCAACCCCGTTACTTACGTTTTAAACAATCCCAAAATATTTAAACGTTTCGATCGGGGTTGCAAACCCCGATCGGCAGTGTATTCACCCAGCTACCAAGATCAAAGCCCATGCCGTCAAAGCGTATTTCATCGGACCTCAATACGGGGACTTATTACCTCACTCTAACCATCCAACGTTGGTATTATTTATTTGACAGGCATAATCG
>CANNLO010000265.1 GCA_947505055.1 Methylococcaceae bacterium
AAAACTATTGCATAGTTCATATAAATCATTATAATGGTCAATCTTTGTTGGGTCGTTAGCTCAGCCGGTAGAGCACCGCACTTTTAATGCGATGGTCGCGCGTTCGAATCGCGCACGACCCACCACCAAAGAATAAATGAATCAACCAGTTAGCTTTTATAGGCAGCTGGTTTTTTTATGCCAGAAATAAAGTGCGTGTAATTCCTGTGTAATCCTGCAGATATTTTACGGGAACTAGCGAGATTTCTCTTCCTTGTTGTTACGATAGCGATCTTCAAGCTTTTCCATAGCACTCTTAATGTGCTCTCCGTTTTGATGACTGTATCGCACAACCATCTGCATAGTCTTGTGCCCACTTATACGCTGGACAGTGGGCAGATCAACACCCGCCTGAACCAAGTGCGTAATAGCCGTATGACGTAACGTATGTCGTAAAACCTCTTTGGGATTTAGTCCTGCCGCCACCACAACGCGACGAAATGCTTTTTCGATGCTGATAACATGTCCCGACGCTGATGTTTCTGAAGGAAACATCCAAATTTGATCGGATTTAGCTTGCGTTAATTGTTGTCCCAAAAACTCTGCAAGAGTCCTCGTTATTGGCTGCTCCCTAGCACCTGCCTTTGCCTTTGGTATAAAAATAATTTGTCGACTAATGTAAATATGCTCTAAGCGAATACTTAAAATCTCCATTTTCCGCATCGATGTTTCAATTCCAATCTTGATAAATGCATATATATATACTGACGCGAATTAAAATGCTATTTGAAATACAAGGAAGAAAACTTGAGGCCTTTCTGGATGTAGTAAATTACTTTAAGAAATATTACTCCGATAGCTATGCCGAGGATCATTAAAAAAATCCCATATATTTAACAAATAACCAGGATTTAACAATACATAACTGAAATACTTTACTTATTAAATATGGCTCGGCTTTGGGTCATATTTTTTGCCAGAATCATATTATTATAAATAAAAACAATAAATTGTTTGACTACACCTCATCCCAAGCCAAGGAATAATGAAATGAATAAGTTAAATCATATTAATCCTATAGACAGAATATTATCTAGTATTAAAGAAGTAAAAAAACATGGTGACAAAAATATGGGGTTATGCCCAGCACATAACGATACTCGACCAAGCTTAAGTATTGCTGAAGGCCATGATGGTCGAGTGCTCTTGTATTGTCATGCCGGTTGTAAATTTGATGAAATTTTGCGCACACTAGATCTTAAGCCATCAGACTTATACCGCCGCACAACTAATTCTGATATTGCAATAGTCTATAAATATCTAGATCAAAAAAATAAGCTAATTTTTGAAATAGTGCGCACGGAATCTAAGGAGTTTTATGTAAGAAGAAGATTAGGTGAAAAATACATTAACAACGTCAAAAATATAGAATTAGTCCCATATAATCTCATTAATCTTCTAAAGGCTATTAAAATTAATAAGTCTATTATATTAGTTGAAGGTGAAAAAGACAGTGAAAACGTTATCGATTATTTAGGTCTCACAGCAACCACCTTTGCATTTGGACTCAAATGGCAAGATTGCTATGCTCAATATTTTGTAGGGGCTAAAGTGGTAATTATTCCCGATAACGACAGACCTGGTAGGCAGAAGGCTGAATTAGTTGCTGCAAATTTGTATCCACATGCTAAGGGAATTAAGTTATTGAACTTGGCGGGATTACCTGAAAAAGGTGATATTTCTGACTGGATTGATGCCGGCGGAACAAAAAATGATTTAATTAATTTGATAATGAAAACACCGAAATGGCAGCCTTCTCCAGAAGTTGAGCTATCTGAAATTGATCAGATAATTAGAAATCGCGTGTTGGAACTCAACCAACGATACGCAACTGTGTTGTCCAAAAGTAATTTTATGATTGTGGAGGTGAACCGCTTCGATCCTTCTCTATGTCGTCATACTATTGAGCTTATGATGCCGTATGCGTTGAAGCAGCATTATGCGCATGACAAAATTATCATCGGCTATAAAGGTGAAAAGCCCATTTACAAAGATATCATTAGCGTATGGCTCGAACATCCTGAGCGACTGAAGTTTGAAGGAATAGTATTCGATCCTGGTAAAGATCACGGCGATAAACTCCTTAATTTATATCGTGGCTTTGCTGTTAAGGCTAAACCTCAAGGTAGTATCGAAATGTATCTTAATCATGTTTATGAAGTCATCGCGAATGGCGACACTAAGGTGTATGACCACTTAATTGCCTTGATGGCTGATGCCGTACAATTACGACCTAGACCAGGTGTGGCGGTTGCTATTTTGGGATCACAAGGTGTTGGAAAAGGCGTTTTTATTAACAACTTCGGGGCTTTGTTTGGAAGGCACTTTGTACATCTGACTCAAAGCAGTCATCTAACCGGTCGGTTCAATTCCCACTTAACTGAAGGTATGCTTGTTTTCGTAGATGAATCGTTCTGGGCTGGAGATAAAAGCGCTGAAGGTGTTTTAAAAGGCCTGATTACTGAAGACACACTGATGATTGAAGGTAAAGGGAAAGACGCTTATGTTGTCAAAAACCATAATCGTCTATTTATGGCGACCAACAATAATTGGATGGTACCTGCAGGAATGGAGGAACGTCGGTTCTTTGTAATGCGTGCTTCAGATAAATACCGGCAAAATCATGATTATTTCTCAAAAATCCAAGAAGAAATGGTTAATGGTGGCCGTGAAAAGCTTTTACATTACCTCCAGCAATATGACTTAATTGGGGTGAAGCTGGCTGACTATCCCCGCACTGATGAGCTGGCAAATCAGAAGCTTTTGTCCATGGATACTGTGCAACGATTTTGGTATTCGGTACTCCAAAGTGGTAAGTTGTTTAAGCGATCTCGGTTTGACGAAAACAAAATACTACCCCGATCATGGAAGGACAGTATCATTGAGAAAAATATCTTGTTTGCTGCTTTCAATGAGTTTCAACGCCAAGAGCCTTCTAAATGGAAACAAACCGCTATTAGCTTTGGCATTGCATTGAACAAATTGGTTCCAAATATTCGGGATAAGAAATTAAGTGGAGTAACCTGTTACGCATTACCTACTCTTCAGGAATGTCGTGATGAATTTGATGCTCGCACTAAGCAAGACTGGAAATGGCCTGTATGTTCTGAGAGTTAGTTGGTAACGAATGCTGCAGACTAAGAGGTTAATCTTCTTGGACTGCACCACATCGGCACCTCTCTTGTGGGGATAGTCCCTGCAAATCAATGCAGGTGGTAATATTTATCAATTTTTGACATGGTACAGCGCCAAACTTTGCAGTACTAATGGCATGAACCACGCACCAACCAAACTTAATATTGAATCAAAATTATTTTGCCCAAGACGCAGTTGTATTTACCATCAATCTTTGGATAAGAACATAACCAAAGACGGTGCCTATAAGACCAAAAATGATGGCGTAGTTCGACAAATGTTTATCTGCGGAAATGGAAAGCACCGCTTTTCTGAAACGGGTTATTGTGATTTATTTGGTAAGCATGGTAGCTTTAAAGAGTATGAACAAATGTGTAAATTAAGCTGCTACGGTTTATCAGTTGATGCCATAGCAGATGTATTGCTCAAAGACACCCGAACCATTGCTACATGGCAACGGGGGGTGAGTAAGAAAGCTAATGTATTTCATGATGTTATCTGCTTATCGATAACATTGACTGTGCTATTTATACAGATGGATGAATTGTGGTCGTTTTTGAAAAATAAGAATAGCCAGTTGTGGGTGTTTATTGGCTTCGAAGTCGATTCTCGCTTTTGGATGAACTTTGAGTTAGGCAATCGCACTACGCATACCGCAACCAAACTGGTGACGCGCATCAATCACTACATAGGCAAACTGTCTCGGGTTAATCCATTAAAGGTCACGACCGACAAGCTGGCAGCTTACAAAAATGCGCTACAGTCGGTATTCACTGATATAGATTATGTTTATCTGCAAATTGTTAAGAAAAGAGTAAAAATGCGCTTGGTAACCGTCAAGAAGTGTTTTGTAAAAGGAACTGAAGACGATTTTAAAGGAAAAACTCAAAATACTTCTTATATTGAGCGCTTTAATCTGACGTTAAGACAGCGAGTGTCTTATTTGCAAAGAAAAACATTGGGTTATTGTAAAAAGAAAGCAAACTTTACGGATGCTCTTTGGTTTAATCTCTATGAATACAACTCTCGGTGCCATCATAAAAGCTTAAGGCTGCCTCTTACAGTGCCTGACATGTCACGATTCCAAAAAAAATGGATACATCGAACGCCTGCCATGGCAATGGGATTAACTCAAGAGGCATTTACTTGGAGATTCTTATTCGTGACACCTATTCCGGTAACTCATTGATAAAAAACAACCTGCATTGATTTGTAAGGACTACCCTTGTGGGAAAAAGCCCTATAAATCCTTCAGTTTATTAAAAATAATCATAACTTTCATAAGTTGCATAAGTTAAAAATCATTCAGTACATTAAAAATAGTATTTTTTTTTACGTATTGAAAAAGAAAAAATTGCTGTGTAACTTATGCAACTCATTCAACCGCTTTAGATCTACGCACCAATTACACTTAACTTCGCTAAGGTGTGTCGCGATTATTTAATTAGAGTTCACTCAAAAACGCAGAAGCCTAGAGTTCAAATAACCATTAACCTGACTGACGATGAGATGCTACGTATTGTCTTTTCTAATAAAGATCTAAGAATTTGTTGGTATACCGCTTAACTATTGTGGGCACAAAAAAATCCCGGAGCAGTACCATCAAGTTCATGTCGAAGAAGATACTGTTTATAGACGCTTCAGAGATTGGAACTGCTTTAGCTTGAATCTGGTTGAGTGTTATTGTTACGTGAGCTATAACATTTCAGATAGTTTAATGCATCACTTTTTATCGTGCCATTATGAGTGGCGTGATACCTGATTTGCGTGCCATCTAAAATGGCGCGATAATGCAATACACCCAACTAATCGACATGACAATGCCAAATATCAACATCACCCATGAACTTGATCAGATTGTTGAATTGATTGCTAAGACTCCTCACGGTATTGGCTTAGACGCTATCGCTAAGACTATAGATAGCACTAGTAAGCGTACACTTCAGCGGCGATTAGCAACACTAATATCCCAAAAACGCATTACCGCCGCTGGCGTAGGTCGAGCTCTCAAATATTTAATTCCAGATGAAACTACAACGTTAAACAGCTCTTCCAATGACGATAAGTCTGAGCTAGTGGGTGAAGTTTATGTACCTTTATCAGCCGAAGCTCAGGAAATTAAAAACTATGTCAAAAAACCACGCCAACAACGTAGGCCTGTAAGCTATAAGACTGACTTCTTAGAGCAATACCACCCTAATCAGACTTATTATTTACCGGCTGACATTAGAGAGCAGTTGCATAGCTTAGGACGATCACCAGCTGAAAATACTCCAGCTGGTACTTTTGCTCGGGATATTCTTAACCGATTACTGATTGATTTATCTTGGGCCTCATCTCAATTAGAAGGAAATACTTACAGCCAACTTGATACCGAAAGATTGATTGAGTTTGGTCAAGCCGCAGAAGGTAAGGATGCAATGGAAACGCAGATGATCCTTAATCATAAATCTGCCATTGAGTATTTGGTCATGAATATTGATCAAACCGATGTTTCTAAAGAAACCATCATTGCACTACACGCTTTTTTGTCCGATGGTCTAATGGCTGATCCTTTAATGTGTGGGCGTATTCGAAATCGAGCGGTTGATATTGGCGGCAGCGTTTATCTGCCTATTGCATTGCCTCAGCGCTTAGAAGAGTTGTTTGGTATCGTTATAGATATGGCAGCCGAAATTATTGATCCTTTTGAACAAGCCTTCTTCTTAATGGTACATTTGCCCTATCTTCAACCTTTCGAAGATGTGAATAAACGTGTTTCAAGGTTGGCAGCAAATATTCCGTTAATTCGCCATAATCTATGCCCGCTGTCTTTTATCGATGTACCACAACAAGCTTATGTCGATGGCATGATTGGTATTTATGAGCTCAATCGGATGGAATTATTACGTGATGTTTTTATCTGGGCTTACGAAAGATCTTGTCAGCAATATGTGGCAGTCCAACAGCATTTAGTGCCACCGGATACCTTTAGGCTACGCTACCGATTACAACTAAGTTCCATAGTTGCAAGCATTATCAGAGCTTGCAAACCAGCAGAGGTGAGCAATGTTAGTCTACTAATGCCAGAAACAGTGCTTGAGGAAGATCGTGAGCGGTTTGTTAATTTGGTCATTGCAGAGTTTCAACATCTGCACGCCGGTAATGTGGTTCGTTTTGGATTGAGACCGCTAGAGTTTGCGGCTTGGCAAGAAAATAACAAAATATGAGCGTAATCAGATAGTGTTGAATGAAACTGACGTTCATTTATTTTATTATGCAAGACCTAAGCGACATTTTTAGACGCTATCAATTAATTATTTAAGATATATAAAATCATAGCTGTCGCTTAGGTAATGAGTGGTGTCTTACTACTGACTTATAGCATTAACGTTAATATTCCGACGGTAATAACAAGGTCGTTATCCAGCGATTCGCCTCAGTAATGACCCAAATATTGACCGATGGCGTTATTTGATACGACGAAAATATCCGGCTACCTGGATGAACGGCCTCGTCATTTACAGTTTTGTCCTCGTCGCATAGGTCGCCCCAATCGCCATATTGATGGCGGCATATTAAGCTGAT
>CANNLO010000266.1 GCA_947505055.1 Methylococcaceae bacterium
CCACTGGGACGTCCAGTAAATCATAAACCGCTGCAAGCCTTGATAGATATGGTCTGTAGCGATTCCTACTGAGCCTTCCAATAGCGCCACTGGAAGACTCAATAACGGCATTACTCTCTTCAAAATGTACAATGGTGCATTATCTGGTCAGGCTCACTCATCGACTATGTCAATTGGGACTGCCAACAGGAATAATTTGACCTGATTTGGCGTGACTTCGGATCTGTTTGGGCCTATTGGGTTTACTAATAGAGGTATTCTTTATAACGGTTTAGCTAACACGGGTGCCTGCGACTAGCAGGGAGATAGGTTTTTGGGGTTGGTTTCAGCAGCTTTATACGACCAAAATTTGTATCTGTCAATATAAAAGTCTAACAGACGGAACACATCGCTTAATAATGGGTTACAAGATTTTTTAAGCGGGACTGATTTGCTGCACTCTGTATATCTAATTACTCCATAAGTTCAATTTATAATTTGCAGATAAATAAATTCAAGGTATATTGAAAATCAATGCCATACTGTTATAAAGTTTAGTTATAGAGAGCAATATGACTTCCGATTCTTCACCGCAAAATTTCGTTAAATCTACTGATTGCTCCCCTGAGCAATTGCTTCATGATCTCCAGGTGCGCCAAGTTGATCTTGAATTTAAGCTGATTGAGCGGGAAGTTCAGATCGAGCATCTTAGAAGCACTCAAACCCAGCATGAAGAATCAGTCCGCTATTATGCCGATCTATTTAATAATGCCCCAGTCGGTTATCTCACACTCACTGAAAACGAACTGATTTCAGAAGCCAATATAGCGGCAACTGAACTTCTTGGTATAGACCGTCACAACTTGTTATCCCGTCGATTTGCCAGCCTTGTTGCAGCTGACGATGGTGATCGCTGGTATTTATTATTCGCCCAACTCATTAAGCGCAATCAAGCTGTAGATATTGAGCTGGTTCTTAAGGATAGTCAGGGAAATGAGTTCCCTGTGCAACTAAATTGTCTGAGCATCAATGCCACAGTCCGTATTTCAATCACTGATATCAGCAGCATTAAACAAGCTGAGACGGTCATGCGCAACGTCGAAGAGACAGTTGCCATTCAACAAACCGAACGCCTGCACTACCTACAAGCCCAGGAAGACCTACTCTATCGCTTTCAGAAAATAGCCAGATCTGTGCCAGGGGTTATTTATCAATATCGATTGCGGCCAGACGGCAGCTCCTGCATTCCATATGCCAGTGATGCCTTGTTTGACATCTACCGACTTCGACCTGAGGAAGTTAGCGAAGATGCGACTAAAGCCCTTGCTCTCATTCATCCTGAGGATTGCGAGGGATTTATTGCCTCAATTCAAGCCTCAGCCCGAGACCTGACATCCTGGTATTATGAATATCGCATCAAATATGTCGATGGCACGGTGCGTTGGCTATTGGCTAATTCGCGCCCCCAACGAGAAGCTGATGGCTCCACGCTTTGGCATGGTTTTACTACCGATATTACCGAACGCCGATTATCGGATCAAGTGCTTAATCAGCTAAAAGCCATGGTTGATATATCCTTGGACGGCTTTTATATAGTTGACCAGAAAGGACAGCTTATCGAGGTTAATGCAGCCTATGCACAAATGCTCGGTTATTCTGCGGTGGAACTAACAGGCATGCACCTTAACCAATTGGAAGCCATCGAAGATGATGAGCAAATCAAAGCTCATATTGCAAAAGTCATTGAACAAGGCTTCGATTTTTTTGAAACCCGTCAGTTTCATAAGAATGGCCACGAAATCAGCCTTGAAACATCGGTTTGCTACCTGGCTGATTACCAGCGGTTTTGCGTGTTTTGTCGGGATATTACTCAGCGTAAGGCAATGGAGCGTGCGTTAAAATTAAGTGAGTCGAAATTTCGTTCTATTATTAATGCTTCCCCGATTCCAATGGCCTTGGTTAACACATCAGCAAAACAAGCGGAGTTTGTTTTTTTAAGCCCGTCGTTTTTGAAAACATTTGGTTATGAGTTAGCGGAAATTTCCACCCTCGAAGAGTGGAACTCAAAAGCCTATCCCGATCCAGACTATCGCGCTAGGTTGAAAGCATTGGGGCAAAAGCTTAGAGGGAGTGAACAGGATAATTTTACACCTGTGGAAATCTCTATTTGCTGTAATGACAATAGTTATAAAACTGTTTTAGCCAGCTACACTTCAATTGATAACGATTCAAAAGCTATGGGCTTGGTCATGCTATACGATATTACCGACCGTAAACAAGTTGAAGCCCAGTATAATTCAATATTTAATGCCTCTGTGGAGGGCATTATTACAGTAAATATCGATAATATTGTGGTTGCTTCCAACCCTGCAGTAGAAACTATTTTTGGTTACAGTGCTGACGAACTAGTCAATGGCACTGTACAAAAACTCCTGCCTTCATTGTCAGATAACAGCCATCAGCTTAGCCTGAGTTATTCGCAGCCATTAATTGTTAAAATACAGGAAATTCAAGGTTTACATAAAAACGGCCATTTAATAACCCTGGATTTGACCATCGCTGACTATACTATCGATAAGAAACGCTATTTCACCTACATTGTTCGTGACATTACCGAGCGCAAAAAGAAAGAGCAACAAGATAAAGAGCATCTGGATCAGCTTGCCCATGTCGGTCGCCTGGGATTGATGGGGGAAATGGCTTCAGGAATTGCTCATGAGGTCAATCAACCTTTAACTGCGATCGCAACTTATGCGCAAGTCAGTTTAAATCTTATAAAAAAGGAAAAGCCTGACCTACAGAAACTGGCTGAAATAGCCGTTAAAACTCAGGAGCAAGCTTTACGGGCAGGCCACATCATTCACGGGATGAAGCAGTTTTGCAAATCCAAGGCACAACAGCGATCAATGACTAACATCAACGACTTGATTAATAACAGTGTCAAATTGTGTGCCGATCAGTTGAAGCAAAATAGTATAGTGGTGACATTTAAACTTGAAGAGCATTTGCCCGTTATTAATGTTGATCCTATTCAAATTGAACAGGTACTCATCAATCTGATCCGTAATGGAGCTGATGCGATACTGAGTGCAACGGAAAAGATACAACGAAAGGTAACCATCCACAGTCAGTTAACGCCCAATCATGAAATAAAGGTTAGCGTGCAAGACAACGGTTCTGGCATTCCAGATGACCAACGAGAAAAAGTATTAATACCTTTTCATACGTCTAAGTCAGAAGGTATGGGTATGGGTTTATCTATCAGTTCCTCGCTGATAGAGGCTCATAATGGGAAGCTGAATTTCGAAAGTCAATTTGGGAAAGGCAGCACCTTTTATTTTACGCTGCCTATATAATCCTAAAAACCGCAGTTAGTCCACGAAAAGCACGAAAGACACGAAATAAATCAAGACCTTGTATTTGTTAAGCTATTCACCCTTTGGGTGATGATCTACAGTTCGGTATCTATTTGAAAAATTTCGTGCTTTTAGTGTTTTTCGTGGAAAAATGATTTTTCTAGGATAATGGTTAGAAAGGTTGTTGATTGTCGGCCCAGTAGTCGAACGACAGCAATGGCCCATATCTCAGGCGTTGCTTGTGAGTAACCCTCGGCCCGGTTTTGGCCGACTGTGGCCCGCCAACATTTGATAAAAAATTTAGTGGCTTTGTTTTTTTGTTCAACACTCGAATCCTACCCAAACCAGACATTGGTTTATGAATTTAGGCTTCCCGAAACCGGTCATTGGTAAAGTAACATTCTCGTCCCCCTTACAGACTTTCACTGCACATTTTTGAATAGTGACTTTCCCACGGAAAGGGCAAATCAGTTTTAAGGAATCAACTGTGACTACTTGAAAAAAGATAATGGAGGGATTGGTAATCTTTATGTGCTTTTTAACGTGTTTAAAATCGGCAGCAGACTTTTGAATATTAAAGCCGCTTATTTTCAAATCTAGGTTCTATAAGTGTTTATACGTATAGATTTTTCCATTTTAAATAATATAATTCTGCACAAGTTTAGTTGATATATTAATTGCATTAGGTCAACTCTTCGTTGATTAAATTACATCCCCTGTAGGCTTTATTCATTCAGAGTTCTATAGCCGCTTTGCAGGATCTTCCAACTCTATAATGGATTTAAAGAGGGATACTTAAAGGCGGTTGAATTTCCTATCCGTATTCGTCAACTATGAATTGGATAATATTCCAGTCGTGAGTGAAGGTAATTTTTTTAAAACGTTTGATTAGGTAATACTTATGAAATGGTTAAGTGGTTTATTCCTGACAAGTAATGCTTTTGGAAAACTTAAAAAAATTAATGTTCGGGACGTAAAACTGGGAATGTATATTCAGAAAATCTGCGGCAGTTGGATGGCTAGTCCATTCTGGAAGAAATCCTTCAAGCTGACCGATCCCAAAGATTTAAAAAAGCTGGCTGAGTCCAGCATACACGAAGTCTGGATTGATACAGTTAAGGGATTAGATATTGAATCCATTCCTCACATTCCAGTCGGTTTGAACGAAAAATCAAAGAAAGAAATAGATCCCAAACTACCTCATATTCTGGCCGCACAGTCCACCGCAATTTTTATTCCACACGTTTCTGTACATGAAGAGTTTGAGCAAGCCCGCAAAGTACTTGGTAAGGCGAAAGAAGCGGTCATATTGATGTTTCAAGAAGTGCGTATGGGCAAGGCGCTGCAACTCGACGCAATTGTCCCGCTAATAGACGATATCTATCAGTCCATTACACGCAACCCAGAAGCATTTTTAAGTCTGTCCAGATTAAAAAACAAGGATAACTACACCTACTTGCATTCAGTTGCTGTATGCGCGCTGATGATGGCTCTCGGAAAAAAAATGGGGTTGGATCAAACACTGATTAAAGATCTTGGTATGGCGGGATTGTTGCATGACATTGGCAAAAAGATGATCCCTTATGAAGTGCTTAACAAACCAGGACGCCTGACCGATGAAGAGTTCAATGTGGTTAAACAACACCCGCTACTGGGATGGCAAATACTTCAGAGATCAGAAGGTGTTTGTGAGATGGCGCTTGATGTATGTCGGCACCACCACGAGCGAGTAGACGGAGCAGGTTACCCTGACAAATTGTCCGGTGATACCCTGTCAGTATTTGCGCGCATGGGGGCTGTGTGTGATGTCTATGATGCAATAACCTCTAATCGATGCTACAGGGCGGGTTGGGACCCCGCTGAATCGATACGAAAAATGACCGAGTGGCAAGAAGATGGGCAGTTCGACAAAAATATTCATCAATCTTTCGTAACGACCATTGGCATTTACCCGTCTGGTACACTGGTAAAATTAAAATCTAATTGCCTGGCTGTTGTGCTTGAACAGTCAGAAAATAATTTGCTTGATCCTATCGTAAAAGTATTTTTTTCAACCAAAACCAATACCCCGTTATCGCCAAATATTATTGACCTATCCCTGTCTACGAATTGCATTTTGAATACCGAAGATCCCAAAAAATGGAAATTTAATTTAAAGGAATTGAGGGGAATGTAAACAACACCCTAACTATTGACCTGCTATTTAATTCAAGTATTATGGCCAATTTTAATAATGCACTGTTGATTACTGGTCTTTTTCATGGTGGCGAGGTTGTCAATTATTGATTGATCCACAATGCAATTTCTCATATAAATATCAAGTCCAAAATAAATACTCTCCACTTTCATGCCGACTTTTAATTGTGGCAATGATATTTCAACTATTTTGATATTCTTGGTGACAGCTGCTTTTTCACGAATTAGGAGGCCTTTCTTCCATTGTTTTGTAACCATAGCGATTCGTTTCATTTTAGCGAGTTCATTTTGGAGTTCGTCAACGCTGACGCCTTTAAGAACATTAACAAAAACATCGACAACATCAGGATCATAATGGGTTCCTTTCCGAATTATTAATAGGTTGCGTGCTTCGTAAGTGGACATGACTGCACCAGTCATTAAGCCATTAAGGCACTCGGCATAGTCACTTACCACGCTAATAATTCGAGATCCCATCGGAATATTGTGTTGCCTCAGGCCGTCTGGAAAGCCTTGGCCGTCATAATGTTCGTATTGATATCGTATTAAAGTAGCAGCGCTTTTAAAACGCGATAAGACCTGCAATAAATCTTCACCTTCAACTGCATGACCTAAGTATTTGTATTTATTGATAGCAGACATTAACAAAAAAGGGCTTGCCCGCAAATTTTGCGTTAATGTTACCTTACCGAGTTGTATCAGAAATCCGGCATAGAAAATATCTTCTGCCTCCATTGCGCTCAAACTCAAGCCACCGGCAACTTGCAGGCTTGTTTCTGCGATATATTGTGACTGATTATGAATGCCAGGGGTTGTTTCAATAATACCTGAGAGTGTCCTGATAAACTTAATATCCAGTTGTTTTAGTTGCCTATCGGTATGCCCAAGAGACTGCGTAGTATTATTGTACCGTTCAATATATTTTATAATTTTTTCTTTCATTTTTATGGTTAATTTAAGCTTATTCCCAATTTCATGGGGTATATGCCCGACTGTGTGGACTTGCGATATATCACTCTTTATATGTTTTTATTTTAAATCAATAAGATATTGCGTATTCTGATTAATTTGAACACCTATTCTGGCCGAACTTGAACACCTAAAACCTAACGCATCGGTGGAAGTGAATTTTTACTCTAAGTGTTCAACTTGGGTCAAGGAATTCATTTTTTTTCGCATCGATTCTCCTTGTAAATTGATCCGG
>CANNLO010000267.1 GCA_947505055.1 Methylococcaceae bacterium
ACTCTTTCACACCTAAACCAACCTAAAGTCGATGTGTTGGCAGACATGGCACTGGATATTAACCCTACGCTGACTATTAAAAAATTCTCAGCGGGGGTCAATGCCGACAACCTGTCAGAATTTTTTACAGATGTCGATGTCTACGTCGACGGGCTAGATTTTTTCGCCTTCGACGCCAGAGAAAAGGTATTTTCTTATTGCGCTGAACAGGGAATCCCTGCGGTTACCGTAGCACCTTTAGGCATGGGCGCGGCGTTATTAAATTTTTTACCTGGTCAAATGAGTTTTGAAACGTATTTTCAACTAAATGGCAAATCAGATACTGACAAAATATTGCATTTTCTGCTCGGTTTATCGCCTGCCATGTTGCAACGTGGCTATCTAGTTGATCCAACTGCTGTGGATTTTCTTAACCACAAAGGACCATCAACACCAATGGCTTGTGAAATATGCGCCGGCTTGGCAGCAACACAGGTTCTTAAAATTATTCTTAAGCGCGGCAAAGTGTTGGCGGCGCCCTGGGGTCTGCATTTTGATGCTTATGAAAATAAATTGGCCAAAACATGGCGGCCGGGTGGTAATAAAAACCCGATTCAACGCTTAGGCATACTATTGGCAAAACGGCAATTTATGAGCACGTTTAAAAACTAACTTCCTGTATGTTATAAATGAGGTAATAAAGTGGATAAAAATACCATCGAAAAAATAATAGAGGCTGGTGCCAGAGCACCCTCAGGTGACAATGTCCAACCTTGGCGGTTTGAGGTATCAAACGAACGGACACAAATAAATTTATATAATTTACCTGAAAAAGACGATTCCTATTATAACTATCAGCAAGCCTCCTCTTATATTGCTCACGGCGCTGTTATTGAAAATATGGTAATTGCTGCCCAACATTGGGGCTATAAAACTCAGATTAACTTATTTCCTGATTCAACAAACCTAAACCATGTCGCTTGCGTTAATTTACTATCAGGCGAGACAGAATCTGCACCCCTTTATGAAGCCATATTTAATCGCCGTACTAATCGATTACCCTATAAACGCACCGAATTAACAGAAGAAGAGCTGACATCATTATTTGCTGCTGTAAAACCCGTTGATCACGTTAAAGCCTATTTCGTTCATACTCCGCAAGCCATCAAAAAATTGGCTAAAGCAGTCATGGTTAATGACAGGCTGGTTTTTGAGCGACAGGACATTCACCATTTTCTTTTTGATAAAGTACGGTGGAACCAAAAACAAATCGAAAGTACAAAAGACGGCATGCCGGTTGGTGTATTGGGATTAAATCCACTGGAAAAGTTATTTTTTCCACTGATGCGCTTTTGGGGCTTTGTTAAGCTTGCAAACTATTTTGGCCTGTCTCGAGTGATAGGCTTAAAGTGTTGGCGTAACTGCCGTAATGTCTCAGTGCTTGGACAAATAACCGTCAATAAAGCCGACAAAGAGGGTTTTGTGCTGGCTGGGCGTGCCATGCAACGTGTTTGGCTGGAGGCAACCCGTCAAGGTCTGGCTTTTCAGCCCATTATTGGCTTGCCACTGTTGATTTATCGATTAAAACAAAAGGCCTTACAGGCTTTTTCGAGTAAGCATCGGCAACTGGTAGAGCAAGCGGAACAATCTCTCTTCGAATTGTTTGAAATACCGAAAACTGAATCCATGATAGTGGGCTTCCGCATTGGTAAAGGCCAGCCGGTACCAACAAAAACACGAAGGAAAGCGATTTTCTAAGAAGACATATAAAAAAATTAATGTATTGCTATTAAGGCATACCCCACTTTCAGCTCTTCAGATAGTTTTAGCAACATAAAGTTAGCTTCTCTATTGCTATTTAATTTTAAAAATCATGTACAGGTAAAATAGCTTTGTAAAACAATTCGATACTACCATCTTCTTTAAGAAACTTTAAATACTCTTCCTCAAAAACACACTTAACCGTCAATGATAATCCACCATAATTTATTTAACCTATCATCTGTGAAAATGATCGGTTAAATCATGGGTCGACTACCTAAGAAACCGAAATTAATAAACTTATGTCTGAAGAAAATGAAGATTTCCTCAATGAATAATAATTGCGAGTACATTAGTTTTCGGCAAATCTGGGCTGACTGAAATTATAAGTAAAAACGTCATACTGGATTTTATCGAGATATATTCATACATAATTTTCTTTTAGCAATAACCACCTGTTGACTAAGTAAACTAAACAATCAGCGCTGTTGTTTATGAAATTAAGAGTGAACAAATATTCTATTTTATTCATAGACAAAATAGCCTAGGAAATTCATTTAATGTCAGTTATTTTTACAACTGAAAACTTATAGACTTTTAATTATAAAATAATAAATATATATATCAGTATGTTAAGTTTTTGGCATAAATACTGCTTAAAATAAAATGCGTGATTTATAACTTTAACTATTGTGAGGTCTTTATGAAAAAAATATTAGTATCGGCATTGATATCCAGTTTAATAATACTTGCGAATTCTGCCCAAGCTAGCTTGGTAGCTCTTGATGCATGGCAGACTGATACAACACTTGCAGGAGGTACTGTTCCAGTCTCAGTTAATACAAACATAGGACATTGGGGTTTTCTTGGTGGGTCAGCAACCGTTACTCAAGAAGTAGATGCTTCTGGAAATCCATTTGTGGGCGCTATATTTAGTGAATTTGGCAATATATTTTCTGTCAATTATATTTTAGAAAATTGTGTAGGGACTTGTGATTCTGGAATACCCCAAGATTTCGCTAACAATTTAAATTTAGAGCTCGTTTTTACAGGACTTAGTGGTACTATCTCAGCTTATGATTCATTAACGGGAGCGATTTCTTTTCTCTTTGATAACAATGTAGGTGATGTGACTTTGCGTGCCACAGATTCTTTTGGAGCTCCTCTTGGTAACCTAGCCACGTTTGAGATAGCCAACCCATCTGGGGGGACATTAGGTAATTTTTTTGGTGCAGGAGGAATTCGAGGGACTTCCAACGTACTAGGTTTGGTCACTTCTAATATCCCAAGTTTATTTCGTGATTCCTTTGGCAATACTTTAGATCCTTTACTTAATCAATTATTTTTAGAAGTTGATACCACCAATACAATTAGCAGTCCAGCGATAGGCATAGGAGCTTGTGATTTAGGTGCAAACTGCTCAAGATTATCACTTACAACTGAAGGCGCAGGCAACTTATTCGTAAATACAGTTCCAGAACCAGCCTCATTAGTACTTTTAGGTATGGGATTAATAAGCTTCGGATTTGCACGCAGAAGATTTGTTTGATTTGTATATAATGACAATACATACTTTGTCTCTCTAGCATTATTTCTCTTCATAAAATAATCGTCACATTTCTTTGCGGGTGACGATTATTTTTGAGACTGAAGGACTTAAAAAGATTGAGATGCTATCCAATATCAATCTCTAAAAGTTACTAATTAAATCAATAGCCTTAAATTTAGTTAATTTAAGTGACCCTTAACACATTTTTTCTCTAATAATCAAGTCAACTTAACGTTAGACTCAATTTGTAGGCTGTAAGAATTATTGACACCACATTCATAAACATCTGATTGACCTTGCCCATCAGTTAAATTCTTCGTAAAACAATCTTCCTATGCAATACTACGGGCTATTTTTATATGAGTGTAGAATCAAAAGATGATATTCGATTGATTTTAAATTGAACTGTCTATCTATCAACACTTTCAGCGGCTAAATCAATCCAATCTAAGTCCATAATTTAGCTTAATAATTACCTTTTCTAAAAAGGACTAACCGCACTTGTCAGGATACGTTACAGGTTTATTATCCAAACTAAGGCTGCTGAATAAAATAGCAGGCAACTCATTGTTTTATAATTTAAATATTAAATGGCATGGTATGGTATGTTCTTTCATCATGTTACCTAGACTGAGTTAATCCATACTTTCCCTCCACTAATCAAACCTACTTATCGTCACATTGCCTTAAGTTATAAGCTGTAAAAATTATTGACAGTTAAAACAGAATAATTTTCCCAAATAATCACCCTCGACCCAAAAAATAACTAAATCCAGATATATTTAATTTAATCTTATATAGAACTACCTAACTGCAATTGTCAGGATACTTTACATGTTTATTATCCAAACTAAGGCTGCTGAATAAAATAACAGGCAACTCATTGTTGTTTTATCATTTAAATATTAAATGGCATGGTATGTGCTTTCATCATGTTACCTAGACGGCTTAGGACCATGAAATTTATCAATTGAGGAATATCTTATGAAATTACATCTTAAAAAAAGCTGTCTGGCGGTAGCCTGCAGTATAGGGATCGGTTTTTCTGCTCAGGCAGCGGCTCTTGACCTTACCGGTTACGGCTATGTTACTTATGGGAATGCAATCTCATACTCTCTACCCATTAACGCCATTCAATATAACGCAACTAATGGCGGCGGTACGGGGCCCGGCAACCCTTATTATACTGATTCTACACCAGGTGCGATTAAAGATTTAGTGGTACTAGCCACCGGATCTGATGGAACCGGAGTGACGACTAACTTTACCGGGATGGATAATGCTTACAGCACTCCAACCGGCGAAAATGGTTCAACTTACTTTACAACCGATACTACTGATCCATCAGTAATACCGCCTGCCTCAACTCCATTTATAGGTCAACAGGCCAACACTTGGGACACCACGCTGAGCGCATTACAAACTTTTCTTGGCACGTCCGCATCCGGTCCAAACGATCCTATCTTTTTCTTCAACAATAATCAGGTAAACAGCGGAGAATCTACCAATCAGAACTTGGCTGTTTGGGCTCAAGTCACCGTCACCCAATATATCAGCGCCACTGATACAACTAATACCTTGGGTGCATGGGACTTAACCAATCAGAACGGCAAATTTGCCATAGTCACTGCTGGAGGCGGCGGTACGTTTCTTGGCGATCCATCCCTTTATAACGCTGTCGCGGGAACAGGACCAACTACCGGCACAAATGCCGCTACCGATTATGTTTTTTCCGGCGGGTCTGTTTGTGTAAATACTACAACTATTGCCCCTAATACAATACCTGTCCCAGTTCCCTGTGGAAGTGCCAACGCGTCTGCCCCAATCAACCACAACCTTGGGGCAAACCAGGCCGCCTATGCCATTTTGTTTCCAGGCATGAATGCGTTATTGAACGGTTTGTTTAAAACAGCAGGTCTAGACCTAAGTCAATACGCCATGCATGTTGATCTTCGTATGGGCTGTCAGCCTGGTACAGCCTCAGCAGACTGCGTTGGCAGAGATCTCAATAATGGCTATGAACAGGTCTTTATGGGATCCACGCCATTCGTTCCCGGACAGAGTGTCCCAGAACCTGCCACTCTAGCACTCATCGGACTTGGCTTACTCGGGTTTGGTTGGTCAAGACGGGAGCGCGCCTCTCTAGCTTTTTCAGCTTAATGACAAATACATCACTACATTTGCATTAATCTTATAGGAAGTGAGAGGCGTAATAATTTTTACGTCTCTCTATCTGTTATCAAACCAATACAATCAATAACGGCAATGTTAACTGACATTCTTGCCGGACTAACTACTAGGACTCTTTTCCTTATCTATCCTCTTTCCATTGCCTACGCTTTGTTGGTGGCATCCATCCTCTTCTTTACCAAAATTTCTAAAAGCCTTGGCCGAATGAGCCGCTTTAAAGCGTACGACGGCTCCTATCATTACTGACAAATCAAACCACTATTCGCCCATTAATTTATAAAAATTGTTACGCCTATCTTACTTTTATATTTGAACTATATTTGGTTTATAGCGTGTCGGTTAGTGATGCTCTCATGAGAATCATTCATTAAGACGTGAAGCATCAGCATCTCTATGCAAAACCTGTTGTAAAGAGGGTAGGAAGCGTAATTGATTAGGGGCACTAACGTGCTTAAATTAATTTACATTTATTTTATAATTTAAGAAAACCGTATTTATGAAAACAACCACAAAAACACGAATACCTCCTTTCAGTTTTGCTTGTCTCGGAGTATTTATGATGCTCTTTTCAATAACCGGCCATGCCTTGGTGCTAAATACTACCACTCCTTCGGGGACATTCAATTGGGAAGAGATCGTCAATGGCTTTACTTTGATGGGTAACGGATCCGTCACAGTTAGTGGCTTTAACACCCATCAGTTTATATTGGACTTTATGTTAAACAACACTACAACGCCTTCAGGTACTGATGATAAAACAACACTGTACGCATTTGGTTTTGGCATAGATCCCAATGCTACCGGTGTAACATTCTCAGACTCATCGTATGCTATGACAGGGGAAACGTCTACTGGTATGAGTGATGCAGGGATGGTTACCAAGGCTGGTAGCACCAATTTTACAGGTCATCCAATAGCCAATATTGAAGTCTGCGCCTTCAGCGAGAATAATTGTTCCGGCTTTGGCAAGCATATTGGCATTGCTGCAGGCAACTTTGATGCCTTTAGGCTTACTCTTGATGGTACGTGGGGCAGGGAAGTGACATTAAATCCTATTGCAGTGGAATATAAGGCTGGCAGTGTAGTAGCTGTTGCCACTGACCCTACTCCTCTTGTTCGCGCACCTATTCCTGCCCCTCCTATTTCTGTACCAGAGCCACAAAGCTTGATACTACTGGGCATGGCTCTAATCGTC
>CANNLO010000268.1 GCA_947505055.1 Methylococcaceae bacterium
AATCTTATGGATATTTACACCGTTATCCAATAAACGTTTAATCTCCTTGGCCATGTACCAGTGTTGTTGGTCCTGATCAGCGAACTCCCATAACTTAGGCTTACAACCATCGAAAGTACTGGTGAGTACCGGTGCATCTGGGTCTATTTTACGTCCTAGGTCGTTAACCAATGCTAATGCCTGCCGAGGGATACGGAAGCTCTGGGTCAGCTCAAACTGCTTAGGAACAAGGGCTTTCTCGATGTCATGCCAATAACGCGGTAATGACCGACGCCAGCCGTAGATTGATTGCAATGGATCACCCACTATGACCGTACTTTCCATCCTTAGCGCTAGCAATAACAACAGCTCTTTTTGGGCCCTGTCTATATCCTGTAGCTCGTCGACCATCAGGTGCTGGTAACTACACAATAGTGTTGAATCTTGATCTGGATCTAGGTGCTGCTTGAGCAGCTTGAGTGCACCGCGCACCATGTCATTGAAATCAACTTTGTTCCTTTTCAATTTATACTTGGAATAACTTCGATAAGCCTTTTTGGCTTTCTTAGCCTTGTCGGTGCCTAACATAGCTTCAATCTTACTGGACTTGATCCTTAAGTCGTAGTGGTTAAAAGCCTGTTTCAATTCCTTCAGTTTGACACCGGTGCGTTTTGCACGATCCTTTAAGAACCGCTCCTTCCTTTGCTGATTTAAAGCCCTGGGGGCCAATTGCCCGGCTGATTGGCAATCCGTTTTCAATAACCGGTAGGCGAAGCTATGTATGGTTGAGACAGTGATCTGTTTGGCGACCTCAGTGCCTATAAATTTAGTTAGGGTTTCAACAATATCTAAGGGCAATGCTTTCCCGTAAGTCAATATGACTATGGAGCTTGGCTCATATTCGAGATCAAGCATGTGCTGAACTCTTAACGCTAAGGTTGAGGTTTTAGCGCAGCCCGGACCCGCCTTGACCATGGCATGACCTTGTAGATGCCTGGTGATTAACTTCTGTTCGTGTGTAGGCGTTAGTTTTAATGTTAGTTTCATACGTTAAATCCCTGTAGCTGTAGCTATATTCGTGAGTGGCATTCAGTTGTTTTTTACAGTTTTACTTGGTACTGGGTGGAACAATGACTATAAAAATGGCCCTTATTTCATATAAAGTCTGCCTTAACATGGGCATGGATGCCTGTATATGCCCAATGACCAATAATTATGTTGATGATCTTACCATTCGCAAAACGGACAATTGTCCGTTGACAGTTGTCAGTTGTCAGTTGACAAGGAATGGACAACCGTGATCTATGTTGAAGTCATCAGCATGGTTTGTAGCTGTTCCTTGTTATTCAAAAGGGTTAGCCATCCTTGGCTCTGCATTAAATTAACTGACTACTGGATTAGATTTTAGTCATCCCCGATTTCACACTGAAGGTATATTCTTTATATTGGTCTACTATTCGATAGCCAAGTCGTCTTAGTACAAATTTGACGGTCTTTTCAAAATGACCTTTACTAATCGTAGTATCTGTATATAGGTCAAGGGGTGGACATTTTTTAAAAAATTCCTTTATCAATGCCAGACCAGCTTCATCAAGTTGTTCAACTAGTTCTGAAGAGGGATCAAAGTTAAATAGGCGTTGACTTATCTCACTATCATAGAGATTAACCTTAAGTCCTTGAACCTCCTTTATTGCATTGAGGACGACTGTAGCTGTCGTTTTCCCCCCTCTTTCATTGTAGGCTTTTTCCCATACTTCTTTTTTGACCTCATCCGATAATTTATGCATTGGTCTCAGCACACTTTCAGGTACCTCACCCATAGATAATTCTGGACAAACAACTAAATGAACCTCACCGGCATTTTTCATTTTAAGTGCGTAATCGTAATTAATATAGCCCTTTAGCTTCTCTTCAATACAGGTTTTGAAGTCATCATAGCCCAGTGCCTTGTAGCCTTTTCTTGATGAGAGTCCGTAACACAGCTGCATCGATGAGTACGTATTGTCCTGCAATTGAATAATGGCTTGAAGAGCTTCAGCAAAATCCATATCTGTGGTGTCGTAAATCTGTTGTATTGGAGGGTTAAGGTATTGGATAACTTCACCTAGTTGATCAAGATATTCATCGGTAATACCTATGTTTTCGTCGTCCTCCATAAAGCCACATGGATTGAAGGAAAATTTCTCTTGCTGTTGCATGATTTTTTTACCACTCGCTTTATGTGGTTTTAATTTTTTGTCCGCATCACAAATTGACATGACGCCGTATATTGCCATTGAGGCCTTGGTTGTTGGCCTAAATGATCCTGACGGCAAAGTGGACTCAAGCATAAAGTTTGGGGCTTTGCGCATTGATAGCTTGGGAATGGTCGATTTTGGCAAATGGCGCCCAAACAAAGAGAAGGAATGGGATAACTGCAAGGTCGATTTAACCGGCGAGCTCCGCGTACTATGCCTTGACGGCTCTGACAAAGTTGTTTCAAACTTACGGTCTAGTGGAGCAGTTCCTTCCCGAGTCAGAGTTGTTTTTGCAAGGTGAGTTTGAGCTTTCAGCTCAATAATTTTGTTTACTTTAATGTTCATAACATTAAGCCTCTTAATTTTTAAAGTTAAACAGTGTCCAAATTAGCAACTTCCGGCAATACATTATTTATTATCGGGCTCACTAAATAACAACTGTGTGTTTGTTGTTAATGCAATAAACAGGCGTTTTTACCGCGTTTTTGCAACATTTATAGTTGATGTAACTAAAACAAATATCGCCTGCACTGAACAATTAGTATTTGCAAAAATTATTTACACAGTTTTTGAAATGGCGTTGATCCATTGGCAAATTGATAAGGGACCACCTTTCTCAATTTGTTGAATTTGCGCTATAAAGCCCGATTGCCTCTTGATGTCGTCTGGGTAAGGGTTTTTACTTTCTGCGGCGTTAGCGCTTGATTTGATGGCCATATGGCGATATTTGTTCAGATGGAGTCCATTTTTTCAGTCTATCCATTTCCGATGGGCGACTTATTCCACAAAAACTAGTCCACTTTCTAAGCCAATCCGTACTTGTAATTAATATGTTCGGCAAAATAGACATTCCATACAAATTTTACCTATTCCGTCTCTTTTTTAAGCTAAAATAAGCTGCTGCCGTTAAGGTCACTACGACAATGCACCTCTCGGCGATCCTTCTAAACCTAAAGCTGTCGGCTATGTGTTACCAGCCCATTGTTGCCCCGCCGTTCACAAAGGAAAATGTCATGGCTGAGAAGTTTGAATATGAGATTAAAGATGGTTGCTTTACTGTCCTTGACACAGAGAAAAGCACAAGCATGGTCTTGTGCAACTTTACGGCCAGAATCGTTAAAGAGGAGCTCTCTGTTTATGCTGATGGTAATACAAAATGCTTTTACCATATTCAAGGGAACACTAAAGAAGGAGAATTGCTATATCCCTTAAGATTAAGCATTGAGGAATACGACAAAGCGAGATGGTTCCGGGCACGGTGGGGAGGCAAGGCTGAATTGAATGGTATTGAGGGTGAAAATGCCTTGCAACATCTTCTCCTCGCTATATCTTGGGTAAGTAGTCCAATTCCATCTGAAACCGTTTATGAGCAGACTGGCGTTGTTATTGACCCATCAGGCAAGCCCAAGTTCATCTATGGGAACGGTGCCATTACGGCCGAAGGCATTGAGTCAAACAGTTATTGCAACTTGCCTGAAAAGTTAAAATCTTACCGGTTGCCAGATCCAAAGCAAATGCCGGATGACAATCAAACGAAGGAAGCTATTAGAGCAGTGTTTGATTTGCTTGATCTGTCTAAAGATAACCCCTATTTAGGGCTAGTGTGTTGCTTGGCGGCAATTCGAGCCACTACCAGCATGTTTATCCCAATCGAACAATTTATTTTTCTGATAGGACCTAAGGATGCCTTAGCAGCCGGTATTGCCGAGGTGATTCAATCATTTTTTGGTGCCACTAATAATCAGGTTCCTTTGGTAAGCTGGAATCAGCCTCCCACCCAATTGGAAAGTCATGCGTCTGCTGCTAATAACGTAGTGATGGTCGTTGATGACTTTATTTACCCAGACATATCTAAGCGCAGGCATGAGTTTACGCAAAAGGTAGATAAATTCTTGTGGGCCATAGCGACTGGTTTGCCAATGCCGCGTGCTAAAAATCAAGTGCGTAGCCTGGAAAACAGGGTGAGGCTAAATTCTATGGTGGTATCTGCAAGCGCATTTGCGCCCCGCGATGTAGACAAGTCCTTACATGAACATGGCATCTATGTCCCTTTTAAAGACAGCGATATTGACTATCCAGCACTGAGGCGGTTTCAAGTCTTGGCTAAAGACGGTACTTTTGCCCGAGCAAATGCTGCATTCATTCACTACCTTCTGGCCGACTTTGATCAGCGCTCGACGCGTACGGAAGAATGGTTCGAAAAAGCCAAAACATCCAGCAAAGAGAAATTTAAGATCACTGACCGTGCGGCCGGAAATATGGCTGGACTAGTCGTTGGCTGGGCTTTATTCCGCAAGTTTGCTCTAAGCAAGGGCGCAATTACAGAAGAAGAATCTAAAGCTTATTTAAAGCTCGCCAATAAGCATCTGGGTAGTTTGATGGTTAAGCAGAAGGAAATTTATTCGTCAAACCCAGGTCAATTGTTTATCAAAGGTTTGCGCCAGGCCCTCAAAGAAGGGAAGGCTTACTTGATAGATACTAAGACTGGCCTGCAACCCGATAAAGTCGAGCCATTTAAAGTTGGTTGGGAAGGGGAAAAACCAAACGGGCTGTGGATCGGATGGCGTGAAACCAAGTCAGGTGATGTTTATATTCGGGGGGACCTAAAAGTTGTAAAATTGATTAACTTGTTGCCTGAGCATGATAGAGCCCTTTTTTCGTTGGGAGTAAAAAAATTCTGGAAAGACCTGAAATCACAAGGTGCCTTGATCTGCCTTGAAAATGGTCGTAATGACGCGAGAAAAGTTTTTTATTGTGAAAATATTAAGTATGATAGTAATTACCAACTAAAGATGATGATAAAACGCACATCAAAAACCTCCAAATCAACCAAGAGGCAAGAAACTTAAAAATTAGTAAACAGTTGACGCAGCGAGGAAAATTACCTCTTGTTTTATGTGATGGTAGAAAAAGGATACGGTACAAATGCATCGTATCCAAAGACTCAAAGTCGATAGTTTTTGTTATAAGGTTTGTCGTGACTCACGACAAATTTATTGAGGTATTACGCTCCAACAATGTTTTAAATTTTTCAAGTTGGTCGTCACTCATCAAATGTAAAAGGGTAGCGGCAGCAATATCAACAGAATGCTTTGGTTTCAAACGCTTCAATAGTCTTTCCATTTTTGTGATGGTGTATTTCTCCACGCGTTTAATAATTTCCAAGACCTCGGGCGGAAATTGATTGTTTTCATCCGATTGCTCTCGATTATTTCCGTTACTAAAAGTGCCACGTAACTGGCTTTCACTATCAAGTTGCTCTTTCATTTTTTTGACTTTCCTTTTTCGCTTACGGGTGGCTCAACGTCTTCAGTTACCTCAACATTTTCTTCGGTTCCATCATTCTCAAAACATGAGGCTTGAGTAGCAAAAAAATCTGCTTTTGCTTTGATAATCATTGGCTTGGTTGGGTTACTTTGCTTTTCATTGCAAAACTGTTTGGCGAGCGCAAGAATTTCAAGCCTATTTTCCTGGGTAGTGCCTTCTTTTAAGGCTACCAAAGCGTCAGTGCTCATTGATCCGTGCTCTAAACCCATTTCAACTTCGATCAGTACAGCGTTTCCCAGATCATAAAGAGTAGATCGGTGTTTTTTTGATCCTTTGGCGAGAAATTTAACCAAATCGTATTTGCTTTTGAACTCCAAAAGAATATATGCGGTTGAGTTAAGCAAAGCATGCAGATCTTTTTTAATGGTGGTTGTTGCAGAATCCCAATTTTTGATGCTAGGCGGGGCAGCTTCATATTTTTTTTCTGCTTCGAGCCTCGATAAGGGTGAGTTTGTGTTCATATTCCACTCCAAAATAGATTTATATTTTTGTGGAATATTTCTTCTTTCCGATGCTGTATGCCGTGAAGTTGGCAGCTCAGAACTTTTGAAATTTTAGATAATAATGCATTGGCCCTTTCTGATACTTGTACGGGTTTAAAAGGCAATATATTTTGAAAAAACTGATCACTCGTAAAGTATCTGGCGATTGATTTTTTTGATAATGGGGCTTTTGCTTGTAGCTGCAAAGCTTCAGGGTAATTGAATTGAAAGCAGAGCAGAGCGGTCTGTTTTTGAGGGATAAGCTTGGTTGAGATCATGGGAGTCCTTAAAATAAAAATATATTAGGTTCTCTCACCGCAAACGCAAAAAGGCGAGCAGCGAGAATCATTTCCACCATAAATGATGGAGGTTGATTCCGCCGCTCGCCTTTTTGGAAGCTTTTAAAATTCGTTGCAAACAGATTGAAACGAATAATGCGAAATTAAATGCGTTAATATTATTAACGAGTAAAGCTGTGCTAAATTTTACGGTCTTTTTTAATGTAACGCAAGCGATAATAAAATTTTTTAGTGTTTAGAGCCTATCGTTTTTCTTGTGAATACGTTATAAATTAGGCTGTTGAGTTATTGTTTGACTCCAGTAGATGCAGAGTTACCGTCTTAATAATGCTGAAATAGCACTG
>CANNLO010000269.1 GCA_947505055.1 Methylococcaceae bacterium
TCGTCTTGATAATGACAACTGCGTTGAATATATATTTATAGAGGTAATTATGTTGAAAACTAAATCAATCAAAACATTGGGATCGGTCATAGCGTTAGCACTTTTTAGCGGGGCCGCATCGGCAAGCTTAATTGCTGACACGACCATATTTCCCGACGGAGCTGCTTTTGCCCTTAATTCTGGCGGGGAATGGGCGGCAGGCTATTTTTCCATTAATAACGTGAATGTATGCTCAAATGGCTGCGACATCACCGGAGCAAAGCTACTGCTTGATCTCTCCGGCGGATATGAGAACACACCTTTTCCAAAAGATAATGTAAAGCTTGAACTGTTCAGTAACTCAGGTTCTTCTTCCAATCCAGTGCCTGGTCAAAGCCTGTTTACACTGACCAATCCAACAACCGTTACTCAAGATCTTTCCGGCGGCCGCGTCGGTACCTTTGTTGAGTTCACTGCAGCCGCGCAAGCTCAAAATTTTCCTGCATTACTGCAACCGAATAGTCACTACTGGCTCAAACTAACCAACGTAAATCAATCACCAGAGTTCGGATGGTATTACGACGGCTTTGACTCAAGTAGAGCTGATCAGGCTTGGGCGGCGTCTGGTTTCGGCAACGGAACGGGTACTCCCATGATTTTTCAGGTTTACGGTGTCAATAGCCTCACCTCTAGGCTTGCACCCGGAAGTATTCCGATTCCTGGTGCGGTTTGGATGATGGGTTCCGCGCTGATTGGCTTCACAATTACGGGACGCAGAAAAAAAACGAACTAATCAAACTAACTTTGGGTTACCAACCCTAGTCGACCTCGTGTACGCCATGGCACAATGGTTGTTTATAACAAAAAATGGCTTAACAACTTTTTTTTATATGCAAAGGAGTTTTACCATGAAAATGAAAATATTAACCGCAGCTGTATTAGTCGGCATCTCATCAATGGCCAACGCTGATCCGTTACCTGTACCGTCGATTTACAATAAAGGCCCAGCAACGCCAATATTGAATACGACCGACATGCGGGTCGAAGAAAAAACGGCGTTCAGTTTGATGGAAGCATTGATGCAAACCACCGAATCCTACATCTACGCAGCAACCAACTGCCCATCGCTGTCGGTGGACGTAGAAACATATTCACATTCTGACTCGGCAACTCACTACATTGAAGATAATCTTTTTGGTGGCGTGAGACTTGACGCAACACCGCTAACTGCGGTACCCCATTATGGTCAAGCTATCAATGTCAAACAATCCTATAAAGACGGCGCACTTGATGCCCGCTGGAATAGTAGACCAATAAAAAATGCAAAAGGTCTGTATGTATTTAACGAAGTGAACAACATGATGATCAATGAAAAATTTGGCGCTCAAGTCAAGGGCCAAAACATTGCACCGGATCAATTCTACGGCTCGGTTATCAAAGACTTCTACTACGGTAACACATTCCTATCAACCGGTTTGCGTGAAGTCATTTACGACTATGGCTTACAGTCTTTAACAAAATCTGGCTATCCTGTCAACAAATGGTGGCAAAGATCTGTCTCTGTACGTGACAACGGTCAACCAGCTTGTACTGTATTCCAAAAAGATCGTTTAGTGGGATCAAGCGCCTGCCGTATCGTGCTGTCAACAACAGGTTACAATCAAGACGGCTTGTTCTGGCAAAAAGGTAAGTTGACAGTAGGAAAAGTGGCACCAGTAAATGCAGATGGTTCATCTAATTCAACAGAGCTAGACAGCTGCGTTCTAACTACAGCAGAAATTCCACAGATTTAAGAGCTGAATTCTAAAACGCTTTAACCAACAATCGCCCGGCCTTCGCCGGGCGATTTTCCAGGAAACAACAAGCGATATATTAAACATTCGATAACAGATTTTGACACAACTTAAGTCTGCTACCAAATGTTTTTGAATCGGGAATGCCATGAAACTCTTCGCCTTAATTTCAGTATCTTTATTGGTTTGGTCAAGCTTAGCCCGCGCCGACGAATTACTATCCGCTCAAGATCGGATGACATTCGCGTTGCTGACAAGCGTTGCTGACATTGTCGCTGCCCGGGCTGATGCAAGTAGTTGTTATGAATTGCAAGGACAATACCCCATCACGTTATTTGCTACAGGCGTGAGCGGAGGGCGAATACAAGACAACATGGTTACCTTCGACCTGCAAAATCGAATGGGCTACGTCATGGGATTCCCCTATCAGGCAATTCCTGAAGTTGGAACGACGATTCAGACCATGTTCTTTCTACCTGCTTCGCTTATCGGTACTACCGATACTCTCCTGCGAATAAAAGAATACAAGGGAAGATATGTTTACGATTCAACCAACGAATTGCTTACGATGACCAGTAACGTATCACTATTAACACCCATTACTCTCTCAGAATTAAAATATCGTGCAACCGAAATTACAAACTTCAGCCCCGACTCAACCAATAGCCTAGAAGGTACAAATATCTCAAATGATGGTTGGGGTATGAACGCATTAATGAATTCAGATTTTCCAAGATCAAAATACTGGAAACGCTTCAAGATTTCTCGCGACGAAGGCGTAAATGCTCGTACAGTTTTAGTTAGTGACATACTCTATGACGGCCAGTCCTGTCGAGTAGAAATCGATATGAATGGACATAATGGTTCCGACTACATCAATCAGAATGGCTATTTAACCATTGACGTGTCGGAACCCCATGATCCAGTCAACTTTTCTTTCAATTAATGACTGGACAAAGAAATTACTTAAGTGAAACTTTCGTTTAAGAAAAATCAATTCATAGATCATGAAAAACATACTCAAGGTCGGTTTGGTTGCACTATTTGGTTCCGGCTTAAATGTTAAAGTCTTTGTGGAATCGCTTAAAGTAACCGATTTGTTTAACAATGGTCTGGCTGCAGCATCGTCCATTAAGTTGCAAGCCGATTAAATATCGAGCTCAATGCTATTAGAAGGCGAAGACCGACAAAAACAACACTGTTGGCTTTGAATTTTAATACTAAAGTTTCGGGGCTCATTTTTTGAAATTGTATTATAACCAATTGTTTATATAGCTATTAGTCTGCGGTTAAAAAAGTTGATTAATTGATTTTAATTTTGGCAGAAAAAGCTATATGCGGTTTCTCAAGTAAAATCAGTTTTTAATTGTTTTTTAACAGTGAGTTAATAAAAACACGAACTCAGAAACTTTAGTAAATTGATACATCTTGATGATTTTAACCAAGCCCATGCATTGCCGCGGGCAAATTGAACGTATTATTTGGAGTTTTTTATGATTTTTTTGAACTCTCTGGAGTTAAATTTAAAAACGCTGATAGTTTTATCTCTATTAGCATTCACCAATCTTGCCAATGCCTCATTAGTAAAGGTCGAAGACGCGGGGCTTTATAATTGGCAATCTATTCAAAAAAATGCGCCAGGATTCGGCAGCAGTGGCCCAATAACTATAAACTGGGATCCAAACAACGATTTCTATTCAGAGCTTCTTTCATACGATAGCGGCTATTCAGGCGGAGCAGGGGCATTTTGTTTTTATGGCAACTTCTTCAGTTGTGCTTTAGAACTTTCAGTAACAGCGGAAAGTACTATTATGAAGTTAGAAAGTTTTACTCTTGGCTATTCTGGCGATAAAGGAATTGTTCAATACAATGTAATCGATTTGGCAACCGAGGCTAGCGTATTTTCCGGTGCACCATGGGTTAGCGGAAGCAGTGTCTCACTTATTGATGTGAATGCATCATCAGATAAAGGTTTTCTTATATTATTTGGACCTGATGGATTCAACGGGGGTATTAACAATATTGCCTATAGTTATAACGCCTATAGTTATAACCAATCCGCGCCCATTCCCTTACCGACAGCAGTTTGGCTTTTCGGTAGCGCTTTAATTGGACTGATAGGTTTTTCTCGCCAGTCCCGAAGCGTGACGGGGTTTGTAACCCCGTCAATCACGTTTTGAAAGCTATTGAAGTCTTGAAACGTTTCGGTCGGGGCTACAAACCTCGACCGGCATCACTAAAGCACAAGCAGCATTAGATAAGTTGGTATTAAATTTGCGGTTATTTTATTAGGTTAGCCTATATGTAGGAGCAAAAAAATTATGTCCATTTTAAATAAAATGATCTTTGCTTTGATGCTATTTTTATATTTGCTGAGTAGTAATGCCGCTTTAATTTCGACTAATGGCAACAGCGAATTCACTTATGAACATAGGTTAGTCGGCCTATTGGAGGGGGCTAAAGCATCAGGTGATACTTTGGTTTTTGTCCCCCCAATTTTTTTGGTATTAAGAGAAAATAGTATTGATAGGGATCTTGGCAGCAGAGTTTTTGTAGCCAAAGTTGATCCATCATCTGAACACGAAATGGCTTCAATAAGTAAGTATACAAAAAAAGATGACCTGTCCGAAGGAGCTAAACCCAACGTGGCCGACAAAGGAAATAATCTGCCAGAAGTAAAACCAGTGCCTTTGCCTCAGGCAATATGGTTGTTTGGTGCAGGTTTGATTGGTTTACTTTCAGTAGCAAAACGGAAAAATATTATGTGATTTTTGGGTAATATGGAAAAAGTAAGATTGGACTGTCGGCTATACGTCAGTTTGAGGCTAACATGAATGAGCTTATTGAAAATCCGGGTTATGAAATGGCTTTAACTTTATGTACGATTTACGGTGGCTGTGCTTTGTATATACCCAATGCCAAGGGGTAAGCGCCCAGCGCAGGCATCTATTTTTACCTAGCAAAATCATCCATCCTTATCATTTGGAATGAAGATGAGTAATGGCTTTATCAGCAAGCTGGAAAAATTATATTGAAACCTGGCAGAGCAGCGGTTTATCGCAAGCGGCCTATTGCCGACAACAGGGCATTAATGCCCAATCCTTTTCGAATCAGCTGCATGCATTCCGATCCCAGTGTCCAACTAAGCCGCAGGCGCTGATTCCTGTTCAAATCCAGCATCCACAGCCTGAAATAATGGCGCTACAACTCGTCCAGGGGCATCGACTGGAGCTGCCCTCGTCGATTTCAGCGCCGTGGCTGGCGGAGTTGCTGCTGCGATGCCTAGTTTGATTAAGTATCAAAGTTTCATATTTTAATAACGTTGTATCAAAAATATTACAGTTTAGTTGTTGTTATTACTGCAATCCAAAAAACAGGTGTATCAAAAATATTACAGTGTCTTTTTTGTTATGGGGGCCTTTATTAATTCATTACTAAAAAGTTTTTTATAATAATTATCAATGACTTAGTCAATTCATCTTTAAGAAAAAAAAATTGTAGGGGTTTCCTTGTTGCTACAACCATAAAATAAATGTGTATCGAAAATATTACAGTTAAGCTAGTTTTGTTTGATAGTTACATGATTAAAAAAATACTTTTCATATATAAAACAAAGGCATATTAATGTTGGCATAATACCTGCTTAATCCAAAGTAGCACCTATGTATTTTATTAATACATCAAACTACCACAATTAATTAACTTAAATTTATTTAAGAAAAAGTGGGTGTAGCAACGGAATCCAAAATTTGATCACGGAAGAGTTTTGCAGTTGTATTACCAACAATCGATTTTCCTTTTAACTTTTAAATAGAGTATTTTCAAATGAAAAAACAAGACTTCTTACTTTTTACAGTTGCCAGTTTAGCGCTTGTATGTTCCACCAATGCTAATTCAGCAACAAGCTCAGCAACACGCTGCGAAGGCCGGACTCCTACTATTGTAGGCACAATCAATGCAGATACCCTGAATGGGACTTCTGGTGATGATGTCATTGACGGTCGTGGAGGCAATGACATCATTAACGGTCAAGGTGGAAACGATACTATCTGTGGTGGTGATGGCGATGACACCATCTTAGGTGGAGCAGGAAAGGATCGCATAAATAGTGGTAAAGGCAATGACTCCATCAATGGCGGTACGGACGATGATGTCATTATCGGTGAAGCTGGCGACGACACAATTGATGGCAGTGACGGCAAAGATACAATTACTGGCGGTGATGGTGACGACACGATTAATGGCAATAACGGTGATGACAACATTGGTGGTGGTAACGGTCACGATAATATCATAGCCGGCGCGGGAGATGACAAAGTTAGTGGCAATGAGGGTGACGATCAAATCGTTGGCGGCTTAGGCAATGATAAATTATTTGGTGATACAGGTTCTGACTCTATTTCTGGGGGCAATGGAATTGACGATATTTCCGGTGGTGAGGACAATGACCTTCTATCGGGTGGTGACAGCAACGATGTAATTAGTGGCGGAACTGGCAAAGATACCATTAACGGTGGAAATGGTGATGATAAAATAAAAGGTGATGCTGGCAGTGATGATATCTCTGGCAATTCAGGCAATGACTCTGTTGATGGTGGTACAGGGATAAGTGACAATTGCGTTCGAGATTTTGCTGATGCTAATGCCTTAAGCTGCGAGTCTGAAGACACTTCTAAAGAATCTGAAAAATTTGATCACTAAGATTTATCAATAAGCTAATGAATTAATGGTTACTATTACAATCTGACTACAATTAAGACCGCCTAAACAGCGGTCTTTTTTTTGCTTTTAGGAATTGGACAGCGCTCAATTGAAATATTTTAAATTCAAAACAGATTTACAAGAATTTGCTGAGCTTTGATCCCACAAAAGCTAA
>CANNLO010000270.1 GCA_947505055.1 Methylococcaceae bacterium
CATTCGCCTGTGGGCTTTATTCTCCTTGATAGGGATGGACTGATTTCGGAAGCAAATCTAACTGCCACTAACTTGTTCGTCGTTGACAGGCAGTATTTGATAACTCGTCGTTTCGCAAGCTTGGTTTCGCCTCAGGACTGCGATAAATGGTATCTTTTTTCCAAAAAAATAAATAAAAGTTACCAGCGTATGACTATCGAATTGACACTTAAAAGCTTTGACAATCGGGAATTTCCTGTGCTGTTAAGCTGTTTGTCCATAAAGTCAATTTTTAGTATTACAATTATTGACACCGCTATTCTTAAGCAGGAAGAGGTCATTCGCTCCTTGGAGGTGAAGAGTTTAAATCTCTCCCATGTAAGTAAAATTACTCAAGCTCAAGAAAAATCGCTGAATTTTCTTCGTGATATTATTCAAGTAGATCGAAAAGAGATGGAGACAATACGCATTGATTCATTGTCACGACTTCAGGATATTTCAAGTTCTGTGCCTGGTGTTATCTATCAATTTCGCTTGCTTGCTGATGGCACATCGAGCTTTCCTTATGCCAGTTCGGCATTATTTGATATATTTCGGCTCAGTCCCGCGCAAGTTCAGCATGATGCCAGCCAATGGTTTGCACTAGTTCACGAGGATGATTTAGAGGATTTGTTAACTTCGACTCAAAATTCAGCCAAAGACTTAACCCTTTGGCAACATGATTTTCGGATAAAATTTGATGATGGGGTTGAGCGCTGGGTATCAGGCAATTCATTGCCACAGTTAGAGTATGATGGATCGGTTCTTTGGAATGGCTTTATGACCGATATTTCTGAACGCAAGCAATCTGATTTAGATCTTGAAGATAGCCAAATGCGATGGAAGTTTGCCGTTGAAGGTTCTGGTGATGGTTTGTGGGACTATAACATCAAGACCAATAAAATGTTATATGCCAGTTGTTGGAATAAAATGTTGGGCTACACGGAAAAAGAGGGTTTTGCCGCAAAACTTAATTGGTTCCCCCTTATTCATTCCGAGGATAAATTATCCTTCAACACAGCCAAAGACGCTTACCTAAACGGTAATTCAGACAATTTTCAAACTGAATACCGTTTGCAATGTAAAGATGATAGTTATAAATGGATCCTGGCTCGAGGAATCGTTATCAGTTCTAGCGAGGATGGCTCACCTTTAAGGATGATAGGCACGCATTCCGATATTACAGCTCGAAAATATCAGGAACAGCAAAATAAAGAACATCTGGATCAACTGGCCCATGTTACCCGGCTTGGGTTAATGGGGGAAATGGCTTCAGGTCTGGCGCATGAAGTTAATCAACCGCTATCGGCAATAACCACTTATTCACAAGTGATTGTCAACCTGACTAAATCAGCCAATATGGATGTTGTCAAGCTAGCTGAAATAGCGGGTAAAACCAAGCAACAAGCTTTGCGGGCGGGTGAAATAATTCATCGTATGAAAGACTTTTGTAAATCAAAAGCTCAAAAGCGTTCAGATGTAGACATTAATAACTTGGTGTATGATTGTGTAAATTTATGTAACGATGTTGTTAAACAAAATAATATAAATGTATTGCTTGAACTGGAAAATGATCTGCCGCAAATTAATGTCGATCATATTCAAATTGAACAGGTTCTTATCAATCTGCTTCGTAATGGAATTGATGCTATTAACAGCAATCCTGAGAAAAGGCAGGGCAAGATAATTATCCAAAGTAAACTGACTGATAATCATGAAATTCAAATTCGTGTAAAGGATAATGGAACAGGCATTGATAAAGTTCAGCAAGAAAAAGTATTGATGCCTTTTCACACCACTAAACAAGATGGCATGGGCATGGGGTTGTCGATCAGTAGATCATTAATAGAAGCTCATAAGGGTACTTTGTATTTTAATAGTGCCTTTGGTAAAGGCAGTACCTTTTATTTCACTTTGCCAATCTAAATATTTTTTTGTAGTCGTCATTGATTGGCTTTGATTTTAAGGCGGTATTTACAAGTTAATGTTTAGGCCATAAAAATTAGGTTTATGCTCTGTTAAGGCTTTTCATCCTCCATATCAGGGAAATGCTCAAGCACTTCATCCCGTTCCGCTTCCAACGCTACCCAGTCGGCTTGTTGGTACATTCTAATATTAGCCTCATCTATATTTTGCTTATCAAAAAAGGTAAAAATTGGTCGAAATGCAGCACGGTACAGGTAGTTAAGGTATTGCTGCATTTCAGATTCGCCTTTAATTCGACGGTATATTTCACGTATTAAATCGGCATTAGTCACTTTGCTTAAATCGTTCATAATTTAGTTTTTTATAGGTTGTTGTCAGTTAACAGACGCCATTTATTAACGATCATGCAAAACAGTTCGGCGGTTTTTTCAGCGTCATACAGCGCAGCGTGAGCTTTTGCGTTATCCCATTCCAAACCTGCCGCCTCGGCAATTTTTGAAAGTACAGTTTGCTGGTAGACCAGTCCGCCCAAAGTTGCCGTATCAAAAGTACTGAACGGGTGAAAAGGGCTACGTTTTATCTGGGTTCGTTGTATGGCTGCATTTAGAAAGCCAATATCAAAAGCAGGGTTGTGCCCAACCAGAATGGCGCGTGTGCAATTATTGCGTTTGACAGCGTCTTTGATTGGTTTAAAGAGCATGTTCAGCGCCTCTTTCTCTTCGATAGCCATCCGAAAGGGATGATAAGGATCTATGCCGTTAAATTTGAGTGCGGATTCGTCAAGTTCCGAATTTTTAAAAGGAACAACATGTGTGGTATAACGCTCAGTAATTACCATATTATTATCACTGTTAAGTTCAACAATCACCGCTGCAATTTCGAGTAAGGCATTTTTTTTGGGATTAAAGCCGGCTGTTTCTATGTCTATAACTACCGGGAGGAAACCTCGGAAACGTTTTTCTAAGGGAATTACAGATTTATCCATTTTTAAAGTTGTACCAGGAGGTCTTGAAATGAGCCGCTGGAGATCCAGCAATTTTTGATATGTTACGCGAAATTTTACCTTTAATAAAAATAATAGTTTTATGGGGAAAATGAAATGAATCTTAAAAGATTGATGCCTCAATTTGGCTATCTAGTTTTATTGGCCAGTTTGGGCGGTTGTGCAACGACCGGAAAAGATCCCCAGGATCCTTTGGAAGGTTGGAATAGAGGAGGTATTCATTCTTTAAAAGCGCCTACTTTCAACAGCGCGATTATTTGGTTCATGATGGCAATATCCCAGAAGGAGCTGATTTTTTGGAAAAAGAGGATAGTTTAAAGAAGGAAAATTTGGTTCCTGTTAGGCCGTATTAAAAAAATAGACGAAAGACGAAAGACGAAAGACGAAAGGTGGCGCTTTCGCTTGGTCTTTCGTTCTTAGTCGGTTTTAATTTTCCACGATAATTCTTCATTTGCCTTAAGTGGTGTAATGCTGAGGTCATTTTCTCCGTAAGTAGACGGAACTTTCCAGGCCGATTTTTCCAGTGTCACTGTGCCTGGATTTCTGGGTAATCGATAAAAATCCGCACCATAAAAACTGGCGAAACCTTCCAGTTTATCCAGGGCGTCTGCCTGTTCAAAAGCTTCTGTGTAAAATTCTAAAGCTGCGTGAGCGCTATAACAGCCGGCACAACCGCAAGCGTTTTCTTTTAAGTCTGACAAGTGTGGCGCACTGTCCGTGCCCAAAAAGAATTTTGGATTGCCGCTGGTGGCTGCTTTAACCAAAGTAATCCGATGCGATTCACGCTTGAGGATCGGTAGGCAGTAATAATGCGGTTTTATGCCACCCGCCAGAATTGCATTACGGTTAAACAGTAAATGCTGCGGAGTAATGGTTGCGGCAACAGTGTTACCGCAAGCTTGTACAAATTGGGCTGCTTCAGTCGTGGTTATATGTTCGGCCACAATGCGCAATTCCGGAAAGTTATCGATAATGTCATTTAGACAGGTGTCGATAAATACCCGTTCGCGGTCAAAAATATCACAAGTATTATCAGCAACCTCACCGTGAATTAACAAGGGAAGATCGTGTTTTTCCAGTGCCGCTAATAAGGGATAAATTGATTTGATGTCGGCAACACCGGAATCCGAGTTAGTGGTTGCGCCGGCAGGATAGAGTTTGAAGGCATGAACGTGTTCAGAGGCGGCGGCCATTTTGATTTCATCCGCGCTAGTAGAACCGGTCAGATACAGCGTCATTAGCGGTATGAAATCCAGCCCAGCAGGAACCGCTTGCAAGATTTCTTCCCGATATATCAGGGCCTGAGCCACCGTAGTTACTGGCGGCTTGAGGTTGGGCATAATAATGGCGCGAGCAAATTGTCTTGCCGTATGGGGCATTACCGTTTTTAGAATAGCACCGTTTCTGACATGTAAATGCCAGTCATCTGGCCTTGTGATGGTTATTGTTTTCATTATTCAAGTTAAATTCTGTAAAATAGGTGGTTATTTTATAGTAAGTGCCTTGAAAAATCAGACACAGCATTTATTGTAGCTATTTTTTTGTTATCGGAGTGGTTAATGCCAATATACGAGTACCAATGTCAATCCTGCGGTCATGAGCACGAAGCGTTACAAAAAATCAGCGCCGAGCCGCTCATTACCTGTCCAACTTGTAGTAAACCGGAATTAATGAAAAAGATTTCTGCGGCTGGATTTCGCTTAAAAGGCACCGGCTGGTATGAAACTGATTTCAAGAGCGGCACCAAAAAGAATGTAGCCGGGGAAGCGACAAGCAAAAGTTCTGCAAAGCCAGCCAGCGATAGTAAAAGTCAGTAATATAAAAACAGGTTCAAGGTTAGAGGTACAAGGTTAAAGGTGGAAACATATAAATACCTTGAACCTTAAGCCTTGAACCTTTCACCTCACTTAATCAACAGGGAAAATTTATGCGTACTCACAAGTGCGGAGAATTAAATACACAACAGCTAGGCGAAACAGTTTCAATCTGCGGTTGGGTCCATAGACGCAGAGATCATGGTGGCGTTATTTTTATTGATTTACGTGATCGTGCCGGCTTAGTACAGGTCGTGGTTGATCCTGATGTTGCCGATACTTTTGCCGTTGCTGAAAGTGTTCGCAGTGAATACGTTTTAAAGATTACCGGTCTGGTTCGTCACCGTCCTGAAGGCACAGTTAATACCAATATGCACTCCGGTGCGATTGAAATACTGGCTAAAGACATCGAAGTATTGAATGAATCGGAAACCCCGCCGTTTCCGGTCGAAAGTGACATTGAAGTGAACGAAGAGTTGCGTTTGCGTTACCGTTACATTGATTTGCGTCGCACCGTGATGCAGGAAAAAATGAAAGTGCGTCGCGACGTGACCCGGGTTTTAAGAAACTTTTTGGATGACAATGAGTTTTTTGAGATTGAAACGCCCTACCTGACTAAAGCTACGCCAGAAGGCGCGCGCGATTACATTGTGCCGAGCCGTACCCACGAGAATTCGTTTTTCGCTTTGCCGCAATCTCCGCAATTGTATAAACAAATGCTGATGGTAGCGGGTATGGATCGTTATTATCAAGTGGTGCGCTGTTTCCGCGACGAAGATTTACGCGCTGACCGTCAGCCCGAATTTACCCAGTTGGATATTGAAACGTCTTTCATGAGTGAAGATGAGATCATGATCATCATGGAAGAGATGATTCGCCAGCTGTTTGCCAAAGTCATCGACGTTAAATTGGATGATGTTTTTCCGCGCATGACTTATCAGGAATCAGTGTCTCGTTTCGGCGTTGATCGTCCCGATTTGCGGATTCCAATGGAATTGGTTGATATCGCTGAAGACATGAAAGACGTTGATTTCAAAGTCTTCTCAGCTCCTGCCAATGACCCTAAAGGTCGAGTCGTGGCGATGCGTGTTCCAAACGCTGGCGATTTAAGTCGTAAAGACATTGATGCGTTAACCAAGTATGTGAGTATTTATGGTGCTCGTGGTTTGGCTTATATTAAAGTCAACGACTTATCTGCTGGTATTGAAGGCTTACAATCTCCGATCGTTAAATTCGCGCCCGATGAAGTTTGGGCTAGCGTCCTGGCCAAAACCGGCGCGCAAACCGGCGATTTAATCTTCTTTGGCGCCGATAAAGCCAGCATCGTTAATGAAGCCATGGGCGCATTGCGCGTCAAGTTGGGGCATGATCTTAATCTGTTGGAAGGCGATTGGAAGCCGGTTTGGGTGGTTGATTTTCCTATGTTTGACTGGGATGAGAAAAGTGGCCGTTTCAATGCCATTCATCACCCTTTCACGGCGCCAAGTTGCTCGGTTGAAGAACTGGTAGCCAATCCTGGTGCCGCCTTGTCACGCGCCTATGATTTGGTCTTGAATGGCACAGAAGTCGGCGGTGGTTCAATTCGTATCAATCGTACTTCCATGCAACAAACCGTACTTGAAATTTTAGGTATCGGTGAAGACGAAGCCAGAGAGAAATTCGGCTTCCTGCTGGATGCCCTGAAATACGGTGCGCCTCCGCACGGTGGCTTGGCGTTCGGCCTTGATCGTTTGGTGATGTTGATGACCCATTCCAGTTCAATTCGCGACGTGATAGCGTTCCCTAAAACCCAATCAGCGGCTTGTCCATTGGTTAGCGCGCCTGCGGTAGTAACCGATGAGCAATTGAAAGAATTGGGTATTCGCCTGATTAAACCGGCAGGGA
>CANNLO010000271.1 GCA_947505055.1 Methylococcaceae bacterium
ATAGAACATTTGCTTTCGGCTTTTGCCGGTCTTGGTATTGACAATGCAATTATTGATGTCAGTGCCGCAGAGGTTCCTATTATGGATGGCAGTGCCGGGCCGTTTGTATTCTTGCTCCAGTCAGCTGGCGTAGAAGAACAGGACAGCCCAAAAAGATATATTCGTATCAAACGCAGCGTCAGGGTTGAAGATGGCGACAAATGGGCGGCCTTTGAGCCATTTGAAGGATTCAAAGTTACATTTACCATTGATTTTGAGCATCCAGCTTTTGAAGATCATTTGAAAACTGCAACAATGGATTTTTCATCGACAACTTTCGTTAAGGAAGTCAGTCGAGCCAGAACCTTCGGGTTTATGAAAGATATTGAGTATCTACGCGAAAATAATCTGGCCTTGGGCGGAAGTCTAGATAATGCCATTGTAGTCGATGACGATAAAGTCATTAACGAAGATGGTCTGCGTTATGCGGATGAATTCGTCAAGCATAAAATTCTTGATGCAATAGGTGATCTCTATCTCTTGGGTCATAGCTTGATTGGCGAGTTTACCGGCTACAAATCGGGGCACGGCTTAAACAACAAATTACTTCGCGCGTTATTAAATGATAACGATGCCTGGGAAATGGTTACTTTTGACGATGAAGAAAAAGCTCCTATTTCCTTTATGCGCTCTGCTGAGTCGCCCAGAACAGCTACTTAAGTTTAATAAATATCGTAACCCCTGTTTAAGTCAAATTAAGGAACGCGATTTTTCCAATGTTACACTTAATCTAAGTAGCGACTGCTTCAATTGCTCATCGGAAATGATTAGACCCTGCTCATGGATGAGCATTATTTTTTCAGCCGAAGGAATCAATGGTTTTCTAAGAGGTTGAGATGTTTCTTGTCTGGCTTCTAATCTTACTTTTACTTGCGCTATCGTAACCGTATCTCTGGATATAGGAGCAATAGCAGCAAGAATCACATTATTATAAAAACGTAGTTGCGAAGCCCAAGCCGCAGTATCTGTGTAAATCGTGAGTTTTCTGCCATTAATAACACAATACAATGCATGTTTGGCAATCGCTGCCGGCAATTTGTCATGAATACAGCGTAAAATCAGTTTTTGTTGTTCAATTTGACTGTAAAAATAAGCAATAGTGCGATTTGGAAAAGACAATGCAGCTTTAAAAGGTATACGTTTTTTTGCCATTAATAGCTCATTATAGAAGTTGATTACAAAGTCTTTTTATCCTGAATATTGGTTTATTCAAGATTGTGGGATATAGTTAGAATAAGTAAGGGAATAAGAAAGCATAAAGCTTCTACTCACACACCTAACCATACATCTATGAATGTAGGTAATGTAATAATCCGCTAATATCACATCCACAAACATCTAAAAAGATAAAGCCAGGGAGATAAAGTGAGACAGTTAATTCAGTGCATCGCAGAAAACGACCATTATGAAGTCAGGCATTTATTGAAAATGCTAAGACAGATTCAAGCCCATTATCATTATATCCCCGAGGCAGCAGTAGATCAGCTGTCGGGCTTGCTAAAAATTCCCCGCACACAAATCACCAGTGTTATTGAATTCTACAGTTTTTTTCACCTGACTCACAGAGGTCAATTTGAACTCTTGATCAGCGATTCCATAACTGACCATATGTTAGGCAAGCAAAGCCTGCTTAATTACATGTCTGCAAAGTTGGACGTTGCGGTTGGCGAGGTCAGAAAGGATGGTGTGGTCAGTCTGGATAATACCTCCTGTACCGGCATGTGTGACCAAGGTCCCGCTGGCTTAGTGAACGGCCATGCTTTAACTCGATTGGATAAAATAAGAATTGATCAAATCACAGCCTTGATTAATAAACAGAAACCTTTGGAAGAATGGCCACCCGAACTATTTCATGTCGATGATAATATTTACAAATCCGGACTATTACTGAACCAACATCTTGAGCAAGGCGCAGGAATCAGGTCGGTTTTGCAAAGAGGCGCCAAGGAAATATTGCAAGAAATCGATAAATCAGGACTTCGAGGTCGTGGTGGTGCCGGATTCAAGACCGCGACTAAATGGAAGTTCTGCTCTGAGGAACATCAGATGGAGCGTTATGTTGTTTGCAATGCCGATGAAGGCGAACCCGGTACATTTAAGGACAGGGTGCTGCTAAACACATATGCCGACCAGGTTTTTGAGGGAATGACCGTTTGCGCAGCAATCATCGGCGCCCAAAAAGGCTTTTTATATTTACGCGGTGAGTATTTGCATCTTTACAATAAGCTCGAAGATATATTGGCGCAACGCCGTCAAAACGGATTATTAGGCGATAATATTCTAAACGCTGGCCTGGCATTTGATATTGAAATTTGCTTGGGAGCAGGTGCTTATATTTGCGGTGAAGAATCCGCCTTGATTGAGTCACTTGAAGGAAAAGCCGGCATTCCTCGTAATCGTCCGCCATACCCGGTTACCCAGGGTTATCTCGGAAAACCCACCGTCGTTAATAATGTGGAAACGTTTATGGCCGCAGCCGGCATTGCCATTAATGGCTGCGATTGGTTTGCGGATATTGGTACCGAAAAATCTAAAGGCACAAAAATACTAAGTATCAGTGGAGACTGTTCTCGTCCCGGCATTTATGAATATCCCTTTGGTGTAGCCGTTAAGGATATTCTGACTGACTGCGGAGCCACTGATGTCTTGGGAATTCAAGTCGGCGGCCCTTCTGGAGCTTTTATTTCCAATGAGGAATTTGACCGAAAACTGGCTTTTGAAGATTTGGCGACCGGCGGTTCATTCATCATTTTCAATACCAGTCGTAATATCCTCGATATGGTGAGTAACTTTACGCATTTCTTTGCCCATGAAAGTTGCGGCTTCTGTACACCCTGCCGAGTCGGCACCTCGTTACTGAAAAAACAGGTCGACAAAATTGTCGAAGGTCATGGTTCAGCGGGTGATATCGTAGCGTTGGAAGAGCTTTGTCAACTGGTTAAAAATTATAGTCATTGCGGCCTTGGACAAACTGCAGCAAATCCGATTTTAACGACGCTGCAACGTTATCCTGATTTATATCACAGCCACTTAAAAGAAATAAGTTTTGAACCGGGATTCGATTTGGATGGAGCGCTAGAAACGGCACGACGCATGGCAAATAGAGATGATGCCGGCGCGCATTTGGCTCAAACGGAGAGCGAACATGAGTAAAACAATTACTATCGATGGCAAAACGATTCCTTTCGAAGACGGGCAAACCATTATGGATGCCGCTATGGCAGCCGACGTTTATATTCCGCATTTATGCCACCAGCCGGAATATACGCCACACGGAAGTTGCAAGTTATGTACGGTCAAGGTGAACGGACGTAACTGCTCTGCCTGTACCTTTCCGGCAATGGAAGGACAAGATGTTCTAAGCGAAACCAAAGAGCTGATCGATGATCGTAAAAAAATCACCCAGCTGCTATTTGTTGAAGGCAATCATTTTTGTCCATCCTGCGAGAAAACCGGCAACTGTCAATTGCAAGGCGTTGCCTATCATTTAAATATGCTCGACAATCATTTCCCGTTATTTTATCCTGATCGAGCGGTTGACGCTTCTCATGCCGACGTAATGATTGATCATAATCGTTGCATCTTTTGCACTTTATGTGTTCGAGCCAGTCAGCAAACCGATGGTAAAGATGTGTTTGCCATCAGTGGACGCGGCATTAATAAACATCTGATCGTTAATGCGCAAAGTGGCCTGCTAAAAGATACCGATCTTGATATTAACGACCGGGCAGTCAACATTTGCCCTACCGGCGCCATACTGATTAAACGTACTGGTTATCAGGTGCCCATTGGCGAGCGTATTTACGATCATCAGCAAATCGATCAAGTAAGTTTAGCTAAGGAGCATCTAAATCATGGCGAATAAAATTAGAGTAGCAACGACTTCACTGGCCGGTTGCTTTGGCTGTCACATGTCGTTTCTTGATATCGACGAGCGCATGCTGCAACTGGTTGAACACGTTGAATTTGACCGTTCTCCGATTACCGATATCGAGCATTGCACCAACTGCGATATCGGCCTGATTGAAGGCGGCGTATGCAACTCAGAAAACGTTCATGTTTTGCGAGAATTTCGTAACAACTGCAAAATTCTGGTAGCCGTCGGTGCTTGTGCAATTAACGGCGGCTTGCCTGCCATGAGGAACCATATCCCATTGGAAGAATGCCTCAATGAGGCTTATATCGATGGCATTGGCGTCGAAAATGCCCAAATTCCAAGTGACATAGAATTACCTTTGCTTTTGGATAAGGTCAGACCTATTCATGAAGTGGTCAAAATTGATTATTATTTGCCCGGCTGTCCACCATCAGCCGATGTGTTTTGGAAATTTCTGACAGATTTGATTGATGGTCGCGAACCTTCATTGCCTTATGAATTAGTTCATTACGATTGAACACTTTAATAACTGAAGGTCGCGTAAGTTGGGTTAGCATAACCCAAGACGTACAGGCGGCAATGTTGGGTTACGTTAACCCAAACCACCAAAACTAATTCGGGAGTTATCATGTACGAACATTTAGAAACAGCTGAAAATCGCGACAGTTTAAAACGTGTAGTCGTTGATCCGGTATCGCGTGTTGAAGGGCACGGCAAAGTCACTTTATTACTGGATGCCGACAACAAAGTTAAACAAGCCCGTTTACATATCGTTGAGTTCCGTGGTTTTGAACGCTTCATCCAGGGCAGACCATACTGGGAACTTCCAGTATTAGTGCAACGATTATGCGGTATTTGTCCTGTTAGCCATCATTTGGCGGCAGCCAAGGCCATCGATCAATTGGTCGGCATAGATCCTGAAAATCTGCCTGTAGCCGCGGATAAGCTAAGGCGATTACTGCATTTTGGCCAAGTACTACAATCCCATGCCCTGCACTTTTTTCATTTATCAAGCCCGGACTTATTATTCGGTTTTGAAAGCGAAATCAGCAAGCGCTCAATAGTTGCCGTATTGGCCGAATTTCCAGAACTTGGCGTGCAAGGTGTCAAGCTGCGTAAATATGGGCAGGAAGTTATTCGCATGGTGTCGGGCAAGCGGATTCATGGCACTGGTGCAATTGCTGGGGGCATGAATAAATCTTTGACCAAGGCCGAACGAGATTATCTGCTGGAAGATATAGACCAGATGATCAGTTGGTCGGCTGCATCTGTGGCGCTTATCAAAAAAGTGCATTGCTCCAATCTGCCTTATTACGATGATTTTGCCACGATACGTACTAATTATCTTGGCCTGACAAAGCCAGACGGTGCGCTGGAGCTTTATCATGGCGGTATTCGTGCCAAAGATGAGCACGGCGCAACCATTATGGATCATATCGATTATTGTAAATATAACGATTATATTCATGAAGAAGTCCGCTCCTGGACCTACATGAAGTTTCCATACCTATTGTCACGCGGCCAGGAAAACGGCTGGTATCGCGTCGGCCCCTTGGCCCGTGTTAATAATTGTGATTACATCAATACACCTTTAGCCGAAGCGGCCCGAGTCGAATTTAAAGCCCACAGCGGCGAAGCAATGGTGCATAGCACGCTGGCCTTTCACTGGTCGCGCTTGATTGAGATTCTGCACTGCGCAGAAAGCATTAAAGAACTGCTCCATGATCCTGACATCATGAGTTCAGATCTCGTAGCGCAAGGTGAAAAACGCTACGAAGGCATCGGTGTAATTGAGGCGCCGCGAGGCACCTTGTTCCATCATTATCAGGTTGATGAGAACGATATAGTCACCAAAGCCAATTTGATTGTTTCTACTACCAGTAACAATATGGCAATGAATGAATCAGTACGTCAGGTTGCGGCAGAATATTTATCTGGCCGGGAACTGACAGAGCCTTTACTGAACAATCTGGAAGTAGCGATTCGTGCTTATGATCCGTGTTTGTCCTGCGCGACACATGCGGTGGGCAAAATGCCGCTGAAACTGGAATTGATTAATGCTGAGGGTCAGCTGATTGATCAATTGGTAAAACATACCAACGGTCAAATTGAGCGACTTAATGCTTAAAACTGTTTTGTTGTTTGGTTACGGCAATCTCAGTCGCGGTGATGATGCATTGGGGCCGTTATTTTTGGAATATGTTGAGCGTAACTGTAGCCTGGACAAGATAGAAATATTGTCTGACTTTCAATTACAAATCGAACATGCCCTTGATCTGGAAAACAGAAGTTTGGTGTTATTTGTAGATGCCTCAGTAGCTGACATCAAGGCTTATGATTTTAGAATCCTGGAACCAGCCCGAGATAAAAGCTACACCACCCATGCCATGAGTCCAGCTGCGGTTTTGGAAGTGTATCAATCGATAAAAAAACAAGCTCCCCCACCGTGCTTTTTGCTCAGCATTAAGGCTGAGCAAATGGAACTGGGTGAAGGTTTAAGCCTGGGCGCTGAAAATAATCTGGCCGAGGCTTGTTCTTTTGCCAAGCGTTTATTAAGTAATCTTGATATTGATGTATGGCTTAAAGAGATAAACCATTCAGACTAAGATTTACAAAGCTCATCAAAAGTTTACATTGTCTTTATCAGAAAGATAGCCACCTACAAACCTTTTAACTGTTGCCAGACAAGTCATCCATAAAAACAAGCAAAT
>CANNLO010000272.1 GCA_947505055.1 Methylococcaceae bacterium
ACTTTTATAGTTGGAATCACTATTTGAGCCACTGTCGTATCCGTACACGCTTGTTCCAGACAAACACTTCCCATTGACCTCTGGACCTACGCAACCAGCGTGAGAATAAGCGCTAAAACATATAAACGCTGAACTGAGTAAATTTTGTATTTCATATCGTTTTCCTTGGCCCAAAGATTGTATTGCTGAAAGACGCTAAGCATTTTATCTGTCGTGCAAAAGCAGGGCAGATAAATGTATGACTAAGTCGGCTTAGAGGTTTAGCTTTAGTACACTGACTTTATTAATGGGGATTGTATTGTTTTCGGCGAGGGTTGTCGAAGATTTGTCGACATTTTTTTGACGTTAGGCTCTCCAGGAGTCGAAGCAAAAAGAAACAGGCATTGCAATCGAGCAACTGAGTTTGCCTGACGACCGCTTATCAACCAATTCTTGTCACACCAATCACAATCATCTGGGTCAGCTATGGGTCGATTCCTGGCGGTCGGCCTATCTCAGATAATTAATATCCAGTGACTGCTATCGAGTAATTTTCCATGGCCGGATTTCCATAATCATGAGTGCCTGGTATGCTTGTGAATGGGTTGCGAGCGATCAATATGATAGAGCTGGCAGACATGTTTTGGCTATTTATCGCCGGACAGTTTTGCAATTAACCCGGCGAGCAGCCTTCCAATGGTTGGTGGTATCGGTGGAGTAGATGTTACTGGAAATCCATTCGGCACCGATTCTAACGACCAGATGACTTCATCGATTTTAGGCGATAACTGGTCGTCTACATCAAACCTCGGCGGTATTTTTCTGACTTGTGAACGAAATCTTGAAAAGGATGGAGGATGTCAGTATCGATTGAGAAATACGTCCTTTTTCTGCCTTTCCTTCGTGATAATTACGCTGATGACGGCCAGATTGCCATGCAGATTTTTGTTCCCTCTATTTTCATAAATGAGATCGCTTACAACCTCACCCGCCCATCCCAGTTCTCGATAATTCATCAGATAAGGACTTACCGGCAATAACCGTGGATCATATTGTCGCAAAATTGATTTATCTTCGATCGTGTTCTGTTGTTCGTTTAACAGGCTCGCTCTTACCACTTCTTCTTCGGGCAATAGATAGGTTGGGTAGTAATTTTTTCGAATACGCTCTGTTACCAAGAACCAGGTTTCCTCGTCAAAATACTCTTGTTCCTCAAAATAAGTGAAACGAGCTTTCTTTCTGAATTTTTTGTTATCGATCTTGCGATACGATTCGTCCAGCGCCAGAATTTGCTCGCATTCATAGCGGACAAGCTGGTAACTTTTCCGTGCGTTAAACGCAGACCCTGATTGACGCGCTTCTGCACACTCATCAATTGCCAGTGTTTTTAGCGGATTTGGCTTTGGTGGTGCAGTTGCGCAACCAGGAAGCCATAATGCTATCGACACCATCAAAATGTTGAGCGCTCTTTTCATTGGTAGCCTCCCGCCAGGTTTCCGCCTAAACCGTGCGGGTAGCGCCGATGCGCTTCCTTGCCGAGGATGGATTCAAGCTCCTGATAGTGCCATGGTCTACATAGTGTTTTTTGCATTATCACTGACGACTTCGCCATTAACCCGTTAATCTCGATCAACTCCTTGTCGTTTAATTGGCCCAGCTTTCCAGGCAAGACGGTTGCTTTTGAGTTGCGCTCTTCCAATTGTTTCTGGCCTTCTAAATCGCTAATTCCATGTCTCTTGTTTCTTTCGGGCAATTTCATGTCCGGGTAGTGTTCGTCGATATACAGCCCCTTAACGAATTCCCAGCACAGTGCATATTCCTCTAGCGGATCTGTTCGCATCTTTCTTTCGGACTCGGGTGATCTTACAAGATCAAGCGCCATAATTTTCTGCACATTAACAATTTGATGGCATTCGTGATGCGCCTGCAAATACCCCTGCTCGCCGCTGATCTTGGTTTCAGACATCCGTTTCATGGCGCACTCATCCATCTTCGCATTTTGCAATAAGGCGAATCGCTGAGCCTGCGTGCAACTGGATAGTCCCGCGACAATCATTAACAACATAAACAGCCTAAACATAACACTTCCTCTTCTTTTAGCTTTGTAGCTAACTCTCTCACATCTCGTAAAAGACGCAAGGGGTGATTTGTTGTTTTTGATCCCTGTCTACACCTGGTCTGGGGGATGGTAAATTTGCAGAAACAATGAAAAATATTTTTAGTGATTCACTGAAATAATTCACTTTTAGAGACGGCTTCTGATGATTACACTTATTATCATCACTAAACACCAAAACCCAACCTTGGGAATTATCTAGGTAATTTTATGGGGGTTGCGGATAACTACATAGCGCCGGAAGCCTTGTACTTTCTGGATTGATAGATAATCTAAGGGGGCTTAAGCTCGCTTTGTTATCTCAGATGCACTGACAATTTGCATCTGGTGCTTCCACCGCAATGGAATTTTTCGAAAGTATCCAAAGCAAACTACTATCAGTGAAGAATTGTTGACCAAGTTTGATACCTAATCTAGAATTGCCTGTGGTTGCCCACCTTACTTGCACACGAGTAAAAAAAGGCTTTTTTACTGTTGTCATTGAATTAATTTCTTTGAATAGCCTCGCCGTCGGGGATTTAAACGTGTGCGCCTGACCCGAAAGTCGGCGTGGCGTTGAGGAAATTTATTATGACTATCAAAGAATTTGCTTATTCGGCGCAGCAACATCTTCAAGCCCAAACCGGCCAGAGCCTCAAACGAGCCCACATTTACGAGTTTTTAGCCGCCTCATTTGGTTTCAACTCATTCGCAGCACTTTGCACTGAATCCGTTGTATTCCAGGGATGACAAGAGCCAAAGCATGACTCACAGTACAATCAGTCTTTACGTCAACGTTGCCTGGAACTGGGATACCAGTCAACAATAGCTGATATCGTATTTTCTGAATTTCCACCTTTTATTGCAGAACAGCGAATTACCTTCACAACGTTTTCTGCTTTGGTAGTAAAACTGCGACGCCAATTGTCTTACCATCATGAATATCCAGATTGGGAAGACGATGATGAGATCGAAGATGAAGAAAATCTAGCCGATATAATTGATGATGATTGGCCTCCTCTCTACGATGATATTCAACAGGATCATTTTCCACCTGACTTATTGTCTGGGCTCGAAGCCGCGGCTGCAAAAGATAATTCATATGCTCACTATGCACTCGCCCTAATCCACATGCCAATTGATGTCGATGACCGCGAAGCCGGTATTGATTATTGGTACAACCAGGAAAAGAGTGGTCGCGTGTTAACTGGTGTAGAAAAGGAGTGGTCAGACAACTATGCAAAAATGCTCACCAACGACGCGAAATTTGAATTCCATCTTCGCGAGGCTGGTCGACTAGGCAATGAGCAGGCTCTCCTTGATCTGGCTGACAAGTTCGACGATCCCTCATTTTTTGAAGCAGCGAAAGATTTAGCTGATCATAATCCGCTAAGAGCTGCTGAAGTTGCCGAGAAATTGGGCCGAAAAGAAGATGTCCATCACTGGTTATCAATTGCGGCTAAAGCAGGTGATATTCATTCAATTCTTCGACTTATCGAAGAGTTTGAAAACCATGACCTGCAGAGTTGCTGGACATGGCTATATTTTGCGCAGTTACTCGGAACTGATCTGACAAGGGATGATTACTATGCAATAAACGAAGATGGTTCTATCTACGACGATGATGTCGGTGGACCGCTTCATGTCGCCGGTCGTGGTGGGATAAATATTACCCCTTTGAGTGAGAATCAAGACTCTCTCGCTCGACAGGCGGCCCAAGAAATCTTTGATAGTCTTCATTAGCGACTAGAGCTTTTGGGCTACAAATTTCGAATGCGAGGAATCCATCGGCAACTGCCCAATCTAAAGTGATTGGGCTGTTTGTCAGAATTTCGTTTATTGATTTTCAATCCCTTTGCTAACTAAATCATTCACAAATTCGTGAAGAGCTTTTTCCCGCTCTTCATCAAGAGCGTTACATGCGATAGTCAGTGTGATTTTTTTTCCATTATTTTTTAGCTTTCCGACTGCTTTTCCTTTTTTGTTTAGGAAAAGCATCGGCTCCGATTGCTGTGAATCTGAATTATTATTGTTTGCAACCTGCTTAGTCACTGACCCTGGATTTGTTTGATTCACGACATCGGATTCCATGCTCACAATTCGCTCAATCTCGGATACCATGCGTATTTGAGACAGTACCCCTGTCTCTATGAGCTCAATCGCCTTCATTGTTGCTTCGCGGTATTTTTCTGATGCTCCGGATTCATTTGCGAACATTCTCTTTAGATCTTCAGCTGCCGTTCTATTGAGAAGGGATGGCTTGTTATCTAACGATTCTCTTAACCATACGGGTAACTCCATGAACGCCAGATACCGGTATAGTTCAACGCGCGTTTTTTTTAGGTATCGAGCCAATTCTGCTCTACTTCCAAACCGATCTTTAATGCTGTGGATAGCTAATGCTACCTCGTAGTCGCTTAAATCTTCTCGATCTACATTTTCGGCTACCGCGATGAGGGCCATTTGCATGTCATCAGCGCATTTGACTATTGCGTTGATATGGGACTTTTTTAGTAGATTGTGTGCCCGCCACCGTCTTTCGCCAACAATGATTTGGAATCGGTTTTCATGTTTTCTTACGACAATAGGCTCGATCAATCCATGAGCATCAATTGATTCGGCTAATTGCTCAATTTTATCTTGCTGGAAATCTCGTCTAGGTTGCCATGGATTTGGGTCTATTAATTCCATTGCCACTGGCTGACTTTCGCCATCGTTGCCGATCAATGAGAATATCGGCTCTGATGCACGATGTTTATCCAAGTTATCCATTGACATGGATTTCAGCTTGTCGAGAGGGGATTGTTTTTTATTTTCGTTCATCGCAAGAATCCTACATTCATCTGTTCCATAATGGAACACATCGAAATTAAGCGTTGCCGCTTTCGTCGCTATTTTCAAGCCCCAATGTGTTTATCAGGAATGTTGCAAGATCAGCAAAATCTTTTGCTACTCTCCCGTCTTTTTCCATTTTTCGTATAGGAACGCGAGCAATCGATGCGTCGCCGACTTTGGCGCCGGCATGTATGATGACCGGCAGAATATTTCCAATTTTTTCCTGTACGGTCTCTAAAATAGCTTTACAAGCTCGTCTACGTTCATCATGCCTTGAAATCAGCACTCCTATATTGACCAAATCAGGATTAATGCTTTCTTTTATTCTTTCGATATAGGCGACCAAATCGGCAACCCCATACAAGGGGTACTGGCTACTTGTTTCGATTGGAACTATATAATGAGTGGATGCGGCAAGGGCATTACCGGTTAGCAGCCTTAGCGACGGCGGGGTGTCTATAATTATTACATCGTAAGCCTCGCGCAACAGCCCGATACGACGACGCATTTCCTCATAAGGTCTCGGCGAATGATTTCTAAGCGACTCTTCTACTGACTGATCGAGTTCCAAAGAACCAGGAATTAGATGCACATTTTCAAATCCAGGGTTTGTTTCAACCTGAATCGATGCCATTATTTCTTCAAGATTACCCCGAAACAGTGTGCTTGCGTTTTTGCTCAAAGTCGATGGATGAGCGACACTTATATGAGCACTCGCATTTGCTTGTGGATCAACGTCAATGACAAGTACGTTATATCCTTGGCTCCCAAGTTCGGCTGCAAGATTTACTGCTAACGTTGTTTTTGCTGAACCGCCTTTTTGAATGGCTACAGATATAACTGCTGCTGGTTTTTTGATTTTTTGCTCGCTCATTTTTATTCCTTTGGCTTTGCCTAAATGTTAGAGATTTTTGATGTGTTCCATAATGGAACACATGGTTTTTTATGATGCAAAACCCATTCTCCAGACATTTTTAAAGATGCAAGCCCTTGAATTGATTTTTTTGAATAACGATGTGTTCCATTATGGAACACATCAATTTCTAGTGAATCTTGCGCAGCCATGCTATTTCGATTTCCCCATGTCGAGCATGGCCTTGTACCGCTCATCCCGGTCAGCATGTACATAAATAGATGTCGTTGCGAGATTGCTATGACCAAGATTGTCCCGGACAATGGCCAGTGGTACACCATTGGCTACTGCATGACTGCCATGGGTATGTCTTAGCCAATGAGTACTTGCTTTCGATAAGCGTTCAGCTAGAACTGGATTTTCCTTCGAAACTTCCTCCGCTGCTTCTTTAAAGAACCCCTTGAGCATTTGATATAAAGCTGATGCTGTCATGGATTCTTTTGCTTCGCCACGTAATTTCCCGATTATCGGCGTATCTTGAGATGTAAAACCAACTGCCCGCAATCCTCTTTCTCGCAAATGTGAGTTAATGGCTTCCAGTACATCTGAGTGTATTGGAACCTCTCTATGCTTTTTGCCTTTTCCAATCACATCAAGCCACCACTGATCTTCGTTAGAACTACTTACTTGCCTCAAGTCTCCGGTACTTGCCTTTACCATTTCATGTAGACGAAGCCCGGTGTGATAGGTGAACGTCAATACGAACACAATTCTTCTATACGCTGACATCTGACTATCGGTCAAAACTTCATTACTTGCGTTTTTCTTTGCGTAGCCTTGCACAAACTCCCAAAGAGTC
>CANNLO010000273.1 GCA_947505055.1 Methylococcaceae bacterium
CATAGGATGGTAACTAATAGGTACATCCCTTATGCTGAACACTGAAGGCTAAAATAGCATTATGTAAGCTATTGATTTATAAGAAACGGCGTTCATATACTGAACACCTGTTCACTATACGGCATGAAGCGTTCAGCAGACGGCATGCAGCGTTCATAATATGAATAAGCAAATCAATTTCCCGGTTTCCAGTTTCGCCATTCATCACTGGGTTTTTGGTTGTTGTACACACGAAAAGTCAGTCGCCATTTTCTTGCCAACTGCTTGTAAAAATGCCCCTCCAGCATCAGCTTGATAAAGCCGTGAGTTTCCAGTTCCCTGAGCGCTTCATGAGCTTTGCCTCGACTACAACCAACACGGGTCTGGGCCTCGGTCACGCTGTAGGCTATCGGTTCATACATGCGCCAATGGGTTTGCATCTGGATAAGTAACTTAACCGCATTGCCGCTCAATGTTTCGTAAGCGGCGGAACGGATCATTTCAACGTTTTGGGCAATGTACTGTTGTTTTTTAAGTATCTTGCTCATGTTAGTCGACCTCAGGCAACTGGGAATTTGCCGCAACAAAGCCAGCCAACGCGGTTTTATTGCTTTGTAAATGTCCTTATACGGAAGTTTTCTAGCCATACTCTCAGATAAAATCTGAGCGATTGACAACTCGATTACACTGAGGTTGGCCAGTTGTATTGCTGTCGATAATTCTCTAACCTCTGTAGCGTGTGGCTTAGTCTTAAGCATCGATTTTTGCACGGCGTTGGTAATGCAGCAGAAATACCGGTCAGCGTTTTGGCTGCCTTGTGCTTTTGCATAGTCGACAAAGGCTTGTATCGCATCGGTAAGAATCCCCCGGCTATCTTTTCCGGATTGTCGTGCGACTTGGTAAGCCAATGTTGCACGTTCTTTAGCTTGCCGTTCCTGCACTGCTTCCAGTCTTAAAAACTCATCAACAAAACGCCGTTGTCCTTCTCTTGATTTATGGCCGCCGATGAATGGCATGGCTTTTAAAAATCCGGCTTTGTTGAGTTCGTAACGTCGGTATTCTTTCCCACGTTTGACATAATTTGACGGCTTGGATTCAAGCCGTGAGATTGTGCCATCTGCCAACAAATCATCCAGAGTTTGCAATACATTTTTGTGATCCCGGCCAAATGTTTTTGCAATATCCCGGCTGTCGACACAAATCTGATTATTGCCACCGTGGATGATCATATTTAATGACGTTTTGGGCGGCTGGTTTTTTTGGTTTTTTTTGGTGGCGGCAATAGTCATTTTGCACCGCCCAGATGGCTAATCAGCGCACGAATATCTTCAACACGCCAGGCTGTTGTGCGTTCTCCCAGCTTTACCGGTTGCGGGTATTTGCCTGATTTAACGCCATTGAGAAATGATGTTCTGCCTACCGGAATTAATGCAGGAATAGGCGGCTCTGCTTTTTCATCTCCTATTATGTGCCAGAGTCTTAAAAAACCGGCTTCGGGGAGTTGGTGAGTTGTTATGGACATGTATTGAACCTCGCTGACTAGTAAGATTCATATTAAATAGGAGCATTTAAAGCCCGCAATTATTTACCAGATATGGTTAAAGGGGGCTGTAAGTACTGTCAGATATGGCTTTTCATTTAAGGCAGATAGGGCATTGAGAATAAAACAAGGCAATGCCCGAATGCCTTATGACTTAATTCCAATTAATGCATGTCGTTTAATGGTATCGGCACTAGGAACTTTGCCGCCACGACCAGATATGCCGTCTTCACCATTAGCCTTACGCAGAACCATTTCTTTTTGTATTTGTATAGCAATTTGTTCGATGCTCAAGGTTGGCTTGGCTTTATAAATTATTTCACCGATTTCCCTGGCTTTAAACTGCCAATTATATACATCAGTTATTTTTTTACTAAAATCGTTGGTACTATTTCTGTTGAGGTGAGGAGTTACCTGTTCGCGATAATCATCAAGCTCATTTGCTTTTACCCATGCAAGAAAATCTTTGAATGAGCAGACATATTCTTTGGGATTATCGCTGAATTTATCTGGGAATGCTTGAAGTGCACCTGTACTGACGGCCCGTTGCAAAGTAGTTAAGTTATAAATGTACAGTCTTTGAGATTCCTCATCTTCTAGTGCTTTCTGTGAGGATCTAGGTAACGGCGGTATTCCTGTAAGTGTTAAAGCATATTCCTCCAAAGTACGAATAGGTTTTTTTGAGCAAATTATCAATGCTAACTCATTCATCAACACTCCATCAAAGCTTAAACTGTCCTGAAAGTATTAACCAGAAACGGGAGGACTAATCCCGCTTATTGCCAACTATGGCTATCCGGTTGAGTTTGTTTTATTTCGTGCTTTATCCTATCTTTTTAAACGGCAATACCACCGCACCATTTTTTAGGGTATCCAGATAATCTGACCATTGCTGCATCATTTTGTGTCGTTCGGGTAAATGCGCTGTCCGGTTATAGGCGCGTCCATTGGGGTCTTTTACGGCATGGGCAAGTTGATGCTCAATAAAATCAACTCTAACACCCAGTACCTCGTCAAGTATGGTTCGAGCCATTGCTCTAAAGCCATGTGCTGTCATTACATCCTTGCCATAACCCATACGCTTTAAGGCGGCGTTCAATGTATTCTCACTCATGCACCTATCACCGCGGGGGGTACGCTCCGACGAAAACACATAACGCCCATGGCCTGTTAGCGGTTGTAGCTCTTCCAATATTTTTATAGCTTGGGATGACAGCGGCACAATGTGTTCCGTCCTTGTTTTTGAAACAAAGTAACGCCATTCTTTAGCAACAAGATTGATATGCTCCCACTCTGCCGCGCGTAATTCTCCAGGTCGCACAAATACCATTGGTGCAAGTTTAATGCACAAACAGCGGATAATGACCCCTGATAACTGTCTATTGCTCGCAGTAATTCCGCAACCTGCTTGGGTTCTATAATTGAGGCAAAGTGTTCACCTTTAGCCGGGGGCAATGCCCCACGTAAATCTGGCGTTATATCTCGCGACACTCTGCCTGTTGCGACAGCATAGCGGAAAACCTGCCCGCATATTTGCAATGATCTGTGGGCCGTTTCAATAGTGCCTCGATCTTCAACGCGCCTTAAGCATGTCAAAATATCCATTGGCAAAATATCGGTTATGGGTTTTCTACCCAGCTAGGGAAAAATATTTCTTTCAAGCATCCGCTTGGAACGATTGTTCTTATCATCCCAGTTATTAACTTTTTTTTCACCCCACTCCATAGCGATATACTCAAAGCTGTCAATAATAGTTAATCCAGCATCAAGACGGTTTTCATTTTCAACAATCAACTTCTGCTCGGCTTTTATTTCTTTTCGTGTGTCGCTAGGGTCAGTGCCATTAGCAACATTGGAGCGGGCTTCTGCTGCTTTACGTCGGGCATCAGCTAAGCCGGTAAAAGGATAAACTCCAACTGATAATGTTTTGCGCTTACCGGCAAACGTATAATCGAATCGCCACCATTTAGCACCGTTGGGTTTGATGAGGATATAAAGCCCGCCGCCGTCATTTAGACGTTTGTCTTTATCAATAGGCTTTGCGTTGCGGATAGTAACGTCTTGCAGTAATTCTTTAGCCATTGCAGTAACTCCGATAACAGTAACACTGTAAATTGCCTGTTACTGTAAAACTTACTGCATAACTTGTCGACTGTTACTGTGTTTTATTGCACTTCGCTGGACAATAAAAAACCCACTAAGCCTTATGACTTGCGGGTTTATGTACTTCGTTGTATCTGTCTGAATCCACTATGCGGGCACTACCACATCTAGTCTCACACACCCCTAAAATAAAGGGATATTACAATAAAAAACAAAAATATACCCCCATAAATACCCCCAGACAACCAATGCAACCCCACATCAATTAAAATACTATAACCAACCACCTAACACTAAAAACCACATTAATCATCGTAACCAGCAAAGAAAATAATTCTAATCCTTACAATATAGTCCATTTAACTCAAATTGCTAAGTTCTGAATGGCGGCAAATGGATACCACACGATTTACGTAGAACAGGTGCAACCATTATGGGTGATTTAGGTGTCGCACCGGATGTGGTTGAAAAATGCCTAAACCATACCGAAGAAAACAAAGTTAAGCGTATCTACCAGCGGCAGAAACTGGAAGCTGAGCAAGCAAATGCATGGAAAGTATTGGGGGCTCAGTTGGATCTTTTAACTATGGATACTTAACATTCTTTAATTGTAAATATTCAAAAAGTCCTGCGTATATAGAGGTATCCATCCGGAAGTCTATTCAAAGCGCGCCTCCATATCTCTTATAGTTTACCTATGGTCTGAACTACCATAGGTAATGTAGTTTCTATTTTTCTGACTAATTAGAAAAACGCACCCCCTCAACCAAATAATCCTCCAAACTCAATTCTGATAATATTCTTGTAAAGAAATCTGGTAGATTCTTTCTTGGTAGTTATGGTGTCATATTGCCGCACCTTTTTTTTAGGAATATAAATGCAAAGACCTTATTACAAAATTGCTCCGGTTGCAGATTCTCTGAATCGTTCCGTGGACTCTCTTCTTTATTTGGGGATTGAGGAAATTCTGCCAATTTCCTTTTTAACTTCGTGCTTTACTGTATTTGCCGAGGAGCAAATACTCAGTGTAAATCCAGATTCTGGGGAGAACGAAGAAAAATTTATTGCCTCACGGGACATTAATAATGTCGTTGAGACCGAACATCTTGTGTTGTCGATAGAGAGCCTTAAAAAACTATATGCAGGCGGTGTTAATTGCATAGCAGATGCAGCTCCGGTCGAAAATGGTAGCAATAGGTTGGTGCATTTTAGTTTATTCAGTCCCGATGGCAAAAGAACGACACTCGGTGAATGTGAGTTGATCATTATGCATGACGACTTGGCAAAGTATAGGAAGATTCTACGGAAAGAAAATCGTATAGCGAATGAATCCTCGCTTGAAACTCAAGATATGACCAAAACCACAACAGATGATGCGGTGCCTATTAATGAACGAATGGAAGGTGACCCTACTGCGACTGCATCCATAGATATTCAAGTAGCTGGTGCGCCAGATCATGGCGATATAGTTAAAGAGCATAAGGTCAAGCCGCCATGTATTTATGATAGCCGGAAGGCTAGTTTTGAAACGTGGAAAACAGAGTCAGATATAGATTTAGTCGAGCCTACTATTGAATCAATTTTTAACATGCTAGTTTTACATTACAACAATAACAAAACATGGAATATACAATATTCAACTTTTTATAGAGAGTTTTGGCAGCGCTATAGTAACGAAATTGGATTGGAGAAACAATCAGGGGCACCGCCAAAGAATAATAAAATTAGCAAATAATATAGGGGGGAACGAAAGTTCCCCTTTTTTTATGTCTGTAGAAAACTCGTAGTCTTTAATTAAGGTGATATAAGGGAAATATAGGGGTTTAGTATGAAACTCAAATCCCCTACGTTGAAAGTAAATATCAAGACCCAATATCTAGAGTGTGAAGTGTGAAGCGATGTTGGTAATTTATAACACATTACATAGATGAAAATATACAGAAATTTTGATTTAACTAAATAGAATTAGGACTAATAAAGATTAATAACGATTTTTTAAAATTTAACAGTAAGGATAAAAGTATGAACACAATTTTAAAGTTGACAGCAGTAATGGAAATGACTGGCTTATCCAGATCTTCAATTAACATTTTTGAAGAAAATGGACGGTTTCCGCAGCGGGTGAATATCGGGGGTCGTGCAGTAGGATGGGTCTGTGCCGAAGTCCAGGAATGGATAGAATCAAAAATGGCATTGCGTGAGAGGTGTTAATTTATGAGAGATCAAGAATGTGACTCCCAATTTGAAATTTCTGCCGAGGATGTCGTCACCTATGAAACATTAAATGAATTACGGAGGCAATACAATTCAATATTATTTGAGATTTGTGGCTCTGATGGATATATGCCAAAAAAGATGAGTCTAAATGAGATGGTAGTTTCTGGTGGAAACAAACTGCAATCGATATTTTGTTTCATCATGGAGAACCCACCACCTTTTGGCAGGAAAACCATAGATATTTTTGTGAAAAACAAAATAGTCAATTTATTTAAAAATGGCATTTCTACATATGATGCGACTGATGAGATAGAGGCAGTAATGTACTACTCATATTTAACAGATCATGACAAAGATTGTCTATGTAGGGAATGCATCAACACAAAAGCGGAGGTGTCTGATGGATTAATACTTCAATAGTAACAATATTATATATTATTTATTATGAGATTTTGGTGAATTTGTAAAGATGGAAACAAAAGAACCAGAGCCAACACTTGGTAGATGAAAGACCCTGGGATTGTATATTTAGACATTCAATACTATTTATACATGAAAAATAGGTCATAATTTTATTAGGTCCCGGCTCCTTGGTTTATTTAAATTAGAAGTATGGAGATTTTATATGTTACATAGTAAACAAGAATTAATACATTTCACGAAATTTGTTGATTCAGAAAAGAAAACGGCAAAATCATACGGCATAGTAGATGGTAAATTGGTGAAGGCGGCCTTTGGTAATTTCTTTAAAGGGTCATTTGAAACTGCCTCTATTCCCTA
>CANNLO010000274.1 GCA_947505055.1 Methylococcaceae bacterium
CACCGATTCTGGAAAAATCCGGAAAAGTGTTCAGCTTGAAACCAGAATCAGTGTTCAAGTTAAATCAGAATAGGTGTTCAACTTGGATCAGAATGGGTGTTCAGGTTGGGCCAGAATATGCAACATTTTATTAGTGACAGTTTCGTGATAGTAAAAAAAGCCGCCGCTTACCGGTCATATTTTATAATCATTTGATTAAAAAGCAGCAATTAAATCTCCAAATAACGAAAGCAAGCACTAGGCTTTAGCTGCGCGCCTAAGCTGGTTTTAAGTAGCGGCTTATCGATTTCCAGTCTGTGAAAATATATTCACCAAGCCTCGCCCAATGACCACGCCTCGTCTATAGCGTCTTGCTTACTTTCAAACTCTTGATGGGATATTTTGGCGGAATGACTTCAAATAGAATGCAGCGCTGACCAGTGTCTTCCCGTGCGGCAATATCATTCATCACCTCTAAGTTTAATTTGTCTTGGCATTCGTGTACTGCGGCAAAATGAACCCTTTTTGCTAGTACATTGGCTTTGTTGTTCTGTTCAAGTTGGTTAATTCTGGTTTTAATCGACACGACGAATCTCCTTTAAAACTTCTTCAATGGGCCGAGGGTCATGCACATAATTAGCTAGCCATTGTGTACTGGGTTCTTCCGGCCATTCCCTGTGAAACAATTGGCGCTCAACTTTGTACCAAAACTTTGCAGCTCTTAAGCGTTCCGGTTCGCCATGGGGTTCGGGTTCAAGTTTTTGTATTCTCGTTTTCAAGCTCATTTTTTAGCCTCCAAAACTTCAATTCTCTTTTCAAGGTCTGATGTCTCGATGACCTTACCGATACTTTGCAGCATCCAAACCAATTTAGTCCCCGTCATAACGTCGATAACCTCTGAGCGTGACTCACGGTACACCTTAGCCATTTCGCGCTTGATATCGCTTAGAGTGTCCAATTTGCATCTGTAGCGCGTACCTTTGACGGGGGGTAGGTCTGACACCTCACCTGTTACAGAATCGACCTCGACCGGGTATTTATTACTCATTTTTTAACCTCACCAGGTGCGCTAAAATTCAGTACCTGCTAGAGAACTAAACCGCTTTAAGCTTAACCAGCAATTTAATTTGCTCATCACTCAAGCTGCCGCCTGATGTCAGGTCATTTTCAAGCTTGTCGATCACCGCTTGTCTTTCTTGAGCTGTAAAAATATCTTGGTTTTGCATGGTTAATGTCCTCACGACATGATTTTAAAAATGTAAGTATCTAAAAGTTAATAAGTTTTCTTCTTTTTAATTCGGCGATTAGTTCGGCATCTGTAAAGCTGCCCAACTTGATTAAATTGCTTGGGTTAATCTGATTAGTTTTAAGCTGTAATTTGAAGTCGTCCCGTTTCAGTCTGGCTTCTGCGAGTGAAACCACTGGATAAACGCCTAGTGACTTGGTTCGTCTTTTACCGGCAAACCTGTAATCAAGCCGCCAATATCGCCCACCGTTGGGGTGAATCAACAAATACAGGCAATGTCCGTCAAATGGCTTGTATATTTTTTGGCGGGGCTTGGCATCGGCAACAATGGCATCCGTTAGTTTCATTGAACTGGGCATTATCTGTGTTTCCCAACATGAATAATTCTTGATTTATTATAGTGGTATTATACCATATTTTGACCGTATGATGTTGACAGCATATTACCCACTCAACACCTGCCTAGCCTTGGCCTTTGCCGCCAGATAGTGACTGCTGAATTTAAGTACTCCGCCAAATTCTGGGCTTTGGTGATAACTCAAATATGGGTTATGAACAATATCAAGGTGTTGCTGGTGGCCTTAATCTCGGCTGCCAATTAAAGATGAACCAAATCTGGATCATGACTACTTCGGGGCTTTCAACAACACGGTAAATCACCGTAACCTAATTGTTTTAGTGACTTAGCTTTTTTGCAGTGCTGAGATATTGCGTCAGATGGCCTTTCATAACCTAAGCAAGATGCAACATCTTTGGCAATAAAAAGCACATTGTCATTTACTTCTAAAGTACGGGCTTTGGTGATGACGCAAGTATGCGTTACCTTACAAAACAAGGGGTTATCAAAAACCCGCTACAAAAAATCCGTATCTTCATATTTAGTTTAAGTTCTTAGGCTCTGGGTTCCAGTGCTTGAGCTGTTCAAGGTGTTCAAGATCACGGGCTATTGTTTCCAAAGGATTACCTGCGGGTGTCCAGCAAATAACCGTCAGTGAGTTTTGCAGCTCACCAATAATCTCAGCTTTATGCGATTTTAAAAACTCGCACTGAGCCACTGTTAAATTTTTAGCAGGGACAATCCCAAGGTTGCCGTGGTCGATAAAAACCTTAAATCCAGCGTCTTGTATTTTTGATAGAGCACTCATTAGAACCACCTCACGTCTTCTAAATTTTCGTTAAAAATATCAGGGACTACCTCATGCGTTAGGGGTTCTCCCAAAAATGGCGTTTTATCTGTGACAGTGTGACAAGCCACGTCAGCCGTGGCCTCCCGTGTCACAGATGTTGTCACAGATAAATTTCTATGTGTGACGTGTGACAGGCTGTCACAGATAGATGTGTGACGTGTGACAAGTTCTGTGACGGCTAAAGGACCGTCGTTGCTAGGTTTGTGCTGATTTGTCACACTGTCACAGATAATTTCGGTAGTGGGCAGATAGCGCATGAAAGCATCAGAAAATTGTACTAGCTCAAAACCTCGCATCCGGTCATAAGAGTTCAGTCGTATTTGTTTTGGCTTAATTTCGTAGGCTTCTAATTGCTTTACAAGTTGTCTTGGTGCAATCGGTTTACCACGATTATAAGTTGCCCAAGGTGCTTCTTCGTCAATGCAAAGTGCCGCTAATAAATCGACGGTTGAGATTTTATCGACGCGCTTCGTTTCAAAAGTATCTCGTATATCAGATAGCAATTCATTGCCCGCGCTTACGGATTTATCATTAGAGCTTGCCGAAAGTTTTAACGCTGCATCAATCGCCTTTTGAGTCCATTCATTACCAGCGATTGAAGCAATAGCCAGCATACCGTCCCAGTTATCCTGCTCACGATCCGAAAGGGCTTCCGGTAAGAACGGTCGAGCTGTGCGTACCTGTTCTGAATAATCTAATGCAAATCTAGCCAGCTTCGATGTTATGTTGGTGAATAAATCAGGGTCGGCGTGTCGTAGACGACTAACACTTTCGCCTGATAGCTTGCGCCTAAGATTAAAGATAATTCCACGGCTCATGGTGGCATCGGGAAGATGCTTCTCTAACTTGATCCCTGCAAGCGCTTTTGCTGAATACACACTAAACATACGCGGTTCAAAGCTATCACCCACTGCTTCAGACCTCAGGACATAACCGCCTTTCTTGTACCCAGCGTTGACCATGCCATGTAGCTCGACATTGTCCCTGAAGAAAGTATCGGCTTCGTCTATCAGTATCGTAGGTTTCCACAATTCGACCGCCCTGAATAACGCACTGGCTGAAGCATTTGAAGCGGGTAATGGTTTATAACTCATTCTTCCCATAACATCTAAGAGTTGCGTTTTACCACAGGCCTTTTCCGGTGCGTTGATGATTGCCAGCGGTGCATAGTCCACCACGTCAATGAAGTAGGTCAAGGCTACCCATAACGCGGCGGTATCGGCTTGATATTGCTCTAACACAATAAATTGACGGATAGCGTTAGCAATGCCGTTAAGCAGTTGCCCAGGATTAACGGGGTCGGGATACGGTTCAACATTAGCAAACGGTAAACGATCATTTTCTTTCTCGGAGGTTCGTATCGATTTAACCTCTCGATCAAGCGTAGTAGCCCTAATGCCTAGATTTTTGGCCTGTTCATTGCGGGCTTGGTCATATTTGATACCGCTTAATGTTGATAGATTTTGAATGATTTCATCAGTGGACTGTTTAGAGTCTTCATCGGGCGTCACTTCATCATATTCGATTGAATCAGGCAGCATGCTTCACCTCAATTTTTTGAGTAGGGAAATAAATTCTGATGGCTTCACGGCTTTGAACCCATCGGTTACCTAACGGTTTTGTTGTGTCAAAAAAGCCTTGGGGTTCATTATGATCAACAAAAGTCGGCCAGACGGTCACGGATATTGCATCAGCTTTTAACAAGCATTTAACCAATTCAATAATCGTAGTTTCCGATGCAGAACCATTCCACTCAATAACTACAGGACAGCCAGAAACGGGCCACTTAAGCGTTTTAGGGTCTTGACCAGGCGTTAGGACCAATGCCGATTTATCGCGGTCTAAATTGTGTTTTTCAGCGGATTGAAAGGCATCGTTGCCCAGGCACACATAAACAAACATCGGGCGACTGTTCCAGCGTTGACGTTCGGCAAGCTCCCGACCGTAAGTCGGATATTTAGGGTTTGTCATTTTAGGTCCTTGCTGTCATCTCGACAGTAATGGGGGTTATTGCTGCGTAGTAAGTGCGGTTTGCTCGGCTATGTAATCCAGCACATCTTGATACAGGTATCGTACTGAGCGGTTGAACCGGACATATTTTATGAAAGGTTTGCCCTGAGAGCGCCAACAGTTCAGCGTCATGGGGGATAGATTGAAAATTTTGGCTACTTGAATACTGTCCAGGTAATCAGATGGAAGGTAAGTCGTGGATGGTTCGCTGATATTGTTCATTTGAAGCCTTTTATAAAAATGATTTTAAAAAGGCACTACATATTTAAAGCTAAATACTTGCCAACATTAGAAATTGGTAGTATATTTGAATACGCTTTAGAAATAGTGTCTGGTCGATACTCTTTTTTCTGCTAGAACCGTCCGATATTCTCAATCTCGTAAATTGAGCGGATGGTTTTTTGCGTTTAAAACTTTTACCTTTTAAGTATACCACGACAAGCACATGAAGTGTTTGTTTGTCTATGTATATATAAAATTATCAACTCTATTCAATAAAAAAATAGCCTACATCCCTCATTATTAGGCAGTTATAAGCTTAATTCTCAACAAATACTTACGATTTTATTACCGCACTCGTTGCCATAACGATATTATTGTTTTTTTGGTTAACTTTGCTCCTTCACGGCCAATTACCCGCCAAACAACGCGCTCAGGGCATGATTGATGCGCCCCAATACAATCTTATTATCGGGACGTTATCGCTACTCAGCGATGGCATAGACTGGCCGCATATTGGTAATATCATCTTTGCATCCCCCGTAAGCGCAGAAGTTGATCGACCAGATCCAGCGGCGACACGATTATTACAATCCATTGGCCGTGGACGGCGACCGTTCCCTGGAAAGTTGATAACGAACGTACTGGATATTATTGATAATTGTGCTTTTGGTAAATCTGCGTACCGGAAGCGCTCGGTAATTTATGACCAGCAGGGCTTTTCTGTTAGATCAATGTGACGCTACGGGTTTTTGATAACCCCTTGTTTTGTAAGATAGTGCAGTTCTGAGTTATCACCAAAGCCCCGATTTGGCGGAGTACTTAAAATCAGTAGTCACTATCTGGCGGCAAAGGCTAAGGCTAGGCGTGAGTCACGTATTAATCAATCAACAAATAATGTGAGTCACGCACTAATGACGCCGTGACTCACATATTACACCCTCAATGCAGCACGTAACCCAGGCATGAAGCCACGCACAATATCCGGTTTACTGGCTTTACGTATGACTTCATCGTATCGCTCCTCTTCTTCATAGCGCACCATTTCTTCTTCTGCTTCAATTAAAAAAGCTTCAGTTCTAGCGGTAAATATTGAAACGCAAGCTTCAAATAAATATCTATATTCTATGGGCACATTTTTAGGCGAATTAACAATGTAATCAATCTGTTCAGCACCTATAGGGGTTCAAGGTCCGCAAGGTGTTGCAGGTCCAATAGGCTTGACCGGAGCAACAGGGGCAACGGGACCACAGGGCGTACAAGGAGTGCCTGGCCCCGCTAGTCCCATCGGTCCAGTTTATATCTTAGGTGATGTAGGTCCTAGTGGTGCTGGCAATGTGGTCTTTTATGTTGATGGTTCTGGCCAGCATGGCTTGGGGTGCAGCTATGACGGCGGCGAAAGCTTATGGCACTTGCGCTACAGATGTATTAAAAACACCAAATTGCTGGCATTTGCCTACCAAGACTGAATTGCAATTGTTATTTGAACAAAAAAATGTTGTGGGTGGTTTTACTAATAACTGGTACTGGAGCTCTACAGAGAATGATAGCATCAACGCATGGCTCCAGAATTTCTTCAATGGTAGCCAGGGCAGCCAAACTAAAGAGATGATGTATGTCGGAGTGCGTGCAGTTCGGGCTTTTTAACTATTTAATCCTTTAATCCTTTAATATTTTTCTTTCCAATCAAGCCTCTTAAATGGGGCTTTTTTATACCTAGAATTCGGCAAGTGTTGCGGGTGTTTTTTTTAGAATTGCGCCACCAGTGCGCCATGAAAGTTTTTTCAGAATATTCAGTACAATAAAAAATGGCCTAGAGAACATTAAATTTCTCTAAGCCATTGGTTTCTTTGCACTTCTCGAAACCAGAATTTGGTACCGAGAGCCGGAATCGAACCGGCACTGAGTCACCCCAACCGGATTTTGAATCCGGCGCGTCTACCAG
>CANNLO010000275.1 GCA_947505055.1 Methylococcaceae bacterium
CACACCACACTGCTATTATTGACCAGGGGGCTAAGATTGGCGATAGTTGCCGCATCTGGCACTGGGTACATATCAGCTCTGGGGCGAGAATTGGTAGTGGTTGCTCTATCGGTCAAAATGTATTTATAGGTAGTGATGTAGTCATCGGTGATAACTGCAAAATCCAAAATAACGTTAGTATCTACGATGCAGTCACACTGGAAGATGAAGTTTTCTGCGGGCCTAGCATGGTTTTTACTAATGTCTACAATCCTCGCAGCGCCATTACACGTAAAGACGAGTATCGAAAAACATTGGTGAAGAAAGGCGCTACTCTTGGCGCTAACTGCACCATTATGTGTGGCATCACTATTGGCGAATATTCATTCATTGGCGCGGGAGCCGTGGTTAATAAAGACGTTAAACCCTATGCTCTTATGGTTGGTGTCCCGGCTAAACAAATTGGCTGGATGAGTCAGCATGGTGAGCGTTTAAATCTGCCGATTATTGGCTCAGGGGAAACGACATGCCCACATACCGGCATGTTATATATACTGAATAAGGGAAGCTGTTCATGTCTATCTCAATGATGCCATTCATCGACCTTAAAGCCCAATATGAGGCACTTAAGCCGGAGATTCATGAGCGAATTAATCGGGTTTTAGAGCATGGCCAATACATTATGGGTCCTGAGGTGAAAGAGCTAGAAGAAAAGCTTGCTGCCTATGTCGGTGTTAAACACTGCATTAGCGCAAGCAGTGGAACAGATACGCTAATGATTGCCATGATGGCGCTTGGTATAGGGGTTGGCGATGAAGTGATAACCACACCATTTACCTTTATCGCCACTGGTGAAATGATTGCACTTCTTGGTGCAAAACCGGTATTTGTAGATATTGACCCACGAACTTACAATATTGACCCAACAAAGATTGAAGCGGCAATTACGCCAAATACCAAAGCAATTATGCCTGTGAACTTGTATGGGCAATGTGCAGATTTTGATGCGATTAACGCTATTGCGAGTATGCATGGCTTACATGTTATAGAAGATGCTGCACAATCCTTTGGTGCGACTTATAAAGGTAAGAAATCTTGCGCATTAAGTACTATAGGCTCCACTAGTTTTTTTCCAAGTAAACCTTTGGGTTGCTATGGTGATGGGGGTGCACTATTTACTGATAACGATGAATTAGCCAAAGTTATGCGTGAAATTCGTGAGCATGGCCAGGATCGTCGCTACCATCATTCCCGCATTGGTATGAATGGCCGCATGGATACTATACAAGCGGCGGTACTTCAAGCGAAGATGGAGGTGTTTCCTAAGGAGATTGAAGCTCGTCAGCGGGTAGCTAGTCGTTATAATAGCTTGCTTGGCGAGAAAGCTGTTATACCTTACGTTGAGTCATATAACAAATCTGTTTATGCACAGTACACGTTGCTGGTTAATAATCGTGCGACTATTCAACAGTTATTAAATGATCAAGGCATTCCTACGGCGGTCCACTATCCAATTCCACTCAACCTTCAACCTGTATTTTCATACCTAAATAAGCCTGAAGGTTCATTTCCAGTCTCAGAAGACATTGCAACGCGTGTGATATGTCTCCCAATGAGTCCTTATTTAACGGATCTAGCAATTGACCGTATTGTTGCTTCTATATTGGCGCTTCTATGAAAGTGACAACTATTCATTCTAGTGCGAACGTAGCCGATTCAGCCAGAATTGGTGAAGGTACTAAGATTTGGGTCAATGTACAGATTCGTGAGCAGGTAGAGATAGGATATGATTGCATTATATCCAAAGATGTTTACATTGATCATGCAGTAAAAATTGGCCATCGATGTAAAATTCAGAATAGCGTTTCGATTTATAATGGCGTTACCATTGAAGATGATGTATTTGTTGGGCCTAACGTAGCTTTTACAAATGATAAAGTACCTAGAGCTTTTAATACTAAATGGGAGGTGACGCCGACGCTCGTTCAGAAAGGTGCAAGCATAGGGGCTAATGCTACGGTAGTTTGTGGTGTTGTTATTGGCTATTACGCTATGGTTGCGGCTGGTAGTGTTGTAACAAAAACTGTACCAAGTCATGCTTTGGTGATGGGAAATCCAGCCAGAATTGTGGGCTATGTCTGTAGATGCGGATACCGGTTGGGCAAACATAGCTTTTGCGATAAGTGCGGTAAAATTACTGACTTTAGTATGGCTGGGGAAAATGAATGAACGTTGCTTTAATTGGTTACGGCTATTGGGGACCTAATGTAGCAAAGAATATTTTTTCTAATAAAAATCTTCGTCTACATACTATTTGTGATCTAAAGCAGACCCGTTTGGATAAGGCTCACAATCTTTATGTTGAGCAGGTGTGTTATGAAACTGATTATCATAAGCTTTTGAGCAATCCTGAAATTAACGCGATCGCAATTGCTGTAGAAACTAGTGCCCATTTTCAAGTTGCTAAAGACGCGCTTAATGCTGGTAAACATGTTTACGTAGAGAAACCATTTACATCAAGAGTTCTCGATGCTGAAGAGTTGGCAAGATTAGCTGAAAGTAAAAAACTTATAATTCATGTTAATCACATCATGATGTATCACCCAGCAATTCAGAAAATTCGTGATTTAATTGTTTCGGATGAATTAGGTGAATTGCTTTATATCCAAGCAATGCGGATGAATCTTGGGCAGATTAAGAAAGATGTCAGTGCGATGGAAGACTTGGCAGTCCATGACTTATCAATCATTGATTACCTCTCGGATGGAAAAGAGCCCTTTTACATCAGGGCGGTAGGTGAGAAGAAGTATAACCCAAAAGAAAGCCTCACCTTTCTGATGCTTAGGTATGCAAATTTTATTGCACACATACAATCGAGCTGGATATCACCACTAAAGGAAAGAAAGCTCATCGTTGCTGGTAAGAAGAAGATGGCAGTGTTTGACGATATGAAACCTTCAACCGAAAAACTTACCATCTACGACAAAGGGGTTGATGTTATAGCTGGGAAGGATGTTGAGTACGAAGATTATGCCGTAAAAATGCGTGTGGGCGATATTTGGGTTCCTTACATTCCAGAGCATGACGCATTATTCAATAGCATTAATCATTTTGCTACTTGTGTCGCAAGTGAAAAGCAATCAGCATCAGGTCCCGAGCAAGCAATTCGTGTGCTACGGATTCTTGAGCAAGCTAATCAAACTATGAACGAGTGAGATTTGAGAGAACTATGAAAATTTCAAATCGACCTCTCATTGTGGGGAGTACTTTTCTAGTAACAGGTGGTGCTGGATTTATTGGGAGTCACTTGGTCGATCGCCTGTTAAAAGAAGGCGCTCGTGAAGTTGTAGTGATTGATAATTTTTTTACGGGTGATGAGCAAAATCTTGAATTAGCCTTGAAGACTGGCCGAACTGTTCTTTATCGAGATGATGCAGAGCTTAGCACCAGTATGGAATATATTTTTGCAAAGCATCAGATTGATATAGTTTTTAATTGTGCAACAAAGGCATTGAACTACTCATTTCTGAATCCTGCTAATGCATTTTCAACTAACGTGAATGTTGCATTGAATTTGCTGGAATTACAACGTAAGGGATTATTTAAAACGTTGTGTCACTTCTCTACATCTGAGGTTTATGGTTCTGCGATTTATGAGCCAATGGACGAGGCGCATCCTAAAAATCCAACGACTACATATGCAGCAGGGAAAGCGGCTGCAGATCATGCGGTAGAAAGTTATGTACGTATGTTTGATTTGGATGCATACATTGTTCGGCCCTTTAATAATTATGGGCCACGTCAAAACTACAAAGATTATTTGGCTGCAATTATCCCAATTACAGTTTGGCGTATCTTAAACGGCATCTCTGTAGAATTGCATGGGGAAGGTTTTCAGAGTCGCGATTTCATTTATGTGCACGATACTGTTGATGCAGTTATTAAGCTTCATAATGTTATGCCTAAAGGTGAGTCAGTTAATATCTCTACTGACAACCAAATTTCTATTCGTGATTTGTTGCAAAATATATGCGTAGAAATGGATTATCAGGGAAGCATTGTGAAAAAACCAGAACGAAAATCAGATGTTCTATGCCATAACGCCAGTAACAAAAAAATTCAAACTATGATTGATTATTCTTTGACTCCATTTGATCAGGGTCTAAGCGAAACTCTAGCGTGGTATAAGAAAATGATTAAGAGGGTGACATGAGTAATATTCGATTAGTTAAACCTTATATTGCATTTGATGAAGTCGAGAGCGAATTTCGTGAAGTTTTTGATAGCGGTATTTTTACCAGAGGCCAGCATGTTGAGGCATTCCGCCAGGAAATCAAAGAATATACTGGGGCTAAACATGCTTTTCTAATGACGTCGGCAACAACAGCTCTATGGATGTGCTTGAAATTATTGAAAATTGGCACTGGTGACGAGGTGATTGTTTCGGATTTTTCCTTTCCTGCTACTGCGAATGTTGTAGAGGATTTAGGAGCAATCCCCATATTTGCTGATGTGGATTTAAATACATTTAATATGTTGGCAACAGAATTGGAGAGTAAGATTACTACCCGTACCAAGGCGGTAATTTTTGTAGATGTGTTTGGCAATCCAACTGGCCTGACGGAGATTAAGGCAATCTGTGAGAAATACCAGATACCTCTTATCGAAGATGCAGCTTGTGCTATTGGCAGTTCATTGAATGGCTGTCGCTCTGGCTCCATAGCTGACTTAACATGCTTTAGCTTTCATCCTCGAAAATTAATTAGTACTGGAGAGGGTGGGGCAATCACAACAAATCGAGATGATTGGGCTGAGTGGTTAGAAGTTAAGTTGTTCCATGGTGCACAGGGTATGAAGGGAGTGGCTTTAGATTTTGTAGACTTCGGATATAACTTCCGTCTACCTGAATTACAGGCAATCATGGGGCGCAAACAAATTGCAAAAATTGAAGATATTGTCGATGAACGTAACGCTATTCGCAACGCCTATATTTCAAAACTCGAACCATTAGGTTTTGTCGCACAGAAAATCATTGAAGGAGCACGCTCTAATGTTCAATCACTTGTTTTTAAGGTTCCAGAAAATTCTAATCGTGATGAGCTAGTTTTAGCTTTGCGAAAAGTAGGGGTTGAATCAACTATTGGCACTTATGCTATGAGTAGTGGCACTTATTTCATGAGTAAGTATGCTGACCCACAAAAGAATGCAGTTTTGCTAGAGCAGACGACAATCACGCTACCTTGTTTTGATGGGGTGGAGGTTGAAGTGGTAGCTTTAGCAATCAAGAATTCATTGCAACTAGCTAGTAAAATATAGGTAATTAGTGTGCATAAGTTGGTCTTTATGGGGAGCAAGCAAGCAGGGCTAGAAGTTTGCAAGAACATGATTAGTCAATTGCCTAGTGGTATGCTGGTTGCTATTGTTTGTCCAGATGATGTTGCTGACTCACGAACTGAGTTAAACAATTTTAAATTACTAGCTGATAGTTCAGCTATACCACTGCATGTAGTTAAAAATGCATCTGAAACGGTTGATACCGTTAGATATTACAATCCATCAATTGTTCTGGTACATGGGTGGTATCAATTAATACCTTTAGCAGATTTTTTAAATGTCCTATTTTTAGGTTTCCATTACTCACCGCTTCCCAAATATCGTGGTAATGCTCCGCTAGTTTGGCAAATTATAAACGGTGAAGAGTTGTTGGGTGTGAGTCTTTTTCAACTGACAGAGGGAATGGATGAAGGTGATTTAATTGAACAGAAATATTTTAATCTCAGTAAAGATGAAAATATTTCTTGTGCATTGCATAAGGCTAATAAACTAGCACAAGTTATGCTGACTGATTTTTTGAGCGCTTTGGAGTCTAAAAAAATTATTCTTAAAAAACAACCTTCTAAATCTCCTAGTTATTGTGGTTTAAGACTACCTGAAGATGGTTTGATAGATTGGAATAAGCCTGCATATAAAGTGCACAACTTTATTCGGGGCCAAAGCAAGCCTTATCCTGGCGCATTTACTTATTTACCCGATGGTAGAAAGCTAACTATATGGGCTGCGACAGAAGAGCAAGCGCTATATTATGGTGTTCCAGGGGGTGTGGTAAGTGTCAATTTAGACTATGTAGTTGTGGCTTGTTCCGAAGGTGCAATTAGAGTTATCGAAATTGAAGTTGATGGACAGAAAGAATGTTCTCCTAGTCAAGTTCTAAAATCCATGAAAACTAGGCTGTCTTAAAATTAAATTCAAATTTTATGGGCAATATTAAGAATTTTTATAAGACATGTCGATGATTGTAGTAGCTGATTATGGTGCTGGTAACATAGGTTCTGTGCTTAATATGATAAAAAAAGCAGGTGGCCAGGCAATTGCCTCTGCAAATATTAGTGATATACAAAATGCATCAAAAATATTACTTCCTGGTGTTGGCAGTTTTGATAATGCTATAGATAATCTTGAGAGATTAGGGTTGGTCGAGCCTATTCGAGAAAAAGCTAAATTGGGCACGCCTGTGCTAGGTATATGCTTAGGTATGCAGTTACTTTCTTATGGTAGCGAAGAAGGTAAAAAAGCTGGGCTTGGCCTAATACC
>CANNLO010000276.1 GCA_947505055.1 Methylococcaceae bacterium
AGTTGGCGAGACTATTGCTGCAGTTAGGGTTAGTTCTGGCATTTCAGCTGCTGCGCTGGCTTCTTCCGCCCTTTCATTTGCAAAATCTCCTCTAGGCATTGCGGCTATAGTTGCGGGTACTGCTTTATATGAATACCTTCATCAATCCAATCTATCCCCTGTTGATGGTGGTTTAGGTTCCTCTCAATCTTCAAACGTACCTTTTAAATCTTGTTTTTCATTAGGTTTTGGCTGCTACGATGACGGCCAAAGTCTATGCGTAGCTGCTTATAATGCCCCTGTAGAATTTGTTCCACCTAGTACCTGCAAAAGACCTTCCGGCCAAATCCTTTCAGGCTCAATTTCTAAATTTAATACGACAAATTGCCCAACTGGATATTTATCTAATGGTTCAAGTTGTGATTATATTGGAACGCCTGTTATCACGCCCGTTTCTGATGCGTCGGCTTTGTCGTCTTTAACTGCTAATCAGCCTCTTGATGCGGCTCCTGTTATTAAACAAATTTATGATGCTGATCCTGAAGCAATTCCCACTGCTGATGTCGCACCTTTTTTAAATCTGGATGCATCCCCGATGTATGGCCCCAGTGATAATAATTACAATCCGGGTCATATGTCTGCACCCCAGACAACAACCTCAGCGCCTAGCAATATAACGACTCCAACCGGAACTACTCAATCATCAACAACAAAAACCGATTTAGCTCAACCCAGCGCTACAACGATCACATCGACGGCAACCACGACAACAACAACTACAACAAATGTTGATAATTCGACTCGAACCACGATAACCACCAATGCACCTGCTGCGCCTTCTACGGTTCCTGAATCTAAAACCGATTGTGACAAGTATCCCGATAATATTGGCTGCTCAAAATATGGTTTACCTGATGCTCCTCAAATTATTCCCATCGAAAATATTCCGCTTTCAAATTCTTATACGTCGTGGGGTTCTGGTAGCTGTCCCGCTGCCGTTTCTTTACCTCATGGTCTAACGTTCAATTATGAACCCATGTGTTCGGCCTTGGTTATTTTAAAACCAATTTTAATCGCTATGGGTTTGTTAATTTCAATGTTTATTGTTTATGGCGGGGTTAAAGAATAATGACATTATGGGCTTTTCTTTTAAGTGGCATTGGTTCGTTGGCTGTGCGTGTGGTCTTGTCTCTTGGCATTGGGATTGTCTCTTATGCTGCTTTAACCACATATGTTGCTAATGCCATAAGTAGCATGCAAACCCAATATAATTCAATACCTGCCACTACGTTACAACTTGCGAATCTAGGGGGCATGGGTGAATTTTTGGCGATTATTTCCGCTGCTATCGTGGCGCGTGTTTCTTTACTCCTGCTTAAACGGTTTAAAATAAACTAATGTTAACTTTAGTTACGGGTACACCTGGCGCTGGGAAAACAGCCTGGACAGTTCAAGAATTGACTAGGCTTCCATCGCAACGTAAAGTTTATGTCCATGGAATCCCAGAATTAAAAATCGCTCATGAACCTATTTACTGTCTTTCCGACCTCTGTGAGCATTGCCGATCTTTAACCCAAATCGTAGATATTGAGATAGATGGTCAACCAGCCCAACGTTTTGAAACGTTAGATAATGCAGGTCATGATGCTTTGTTGGTTGAATATTGGCAAAACTGGGCGACGGAAGGCAGTTTAATTGTATTGGATGAGGTTCAACGTGTCTGGCGGCCATCTGGTTCAAAATTGCCCGATGAAATAGCCGCTCTTGAAACACATCGTCATAAGGGCTTGGATTTTTGGTTGATCTCACAAGGCCCCCACCTTTTTCACTCTAATATTCGGCTTTTAATTGGTCGTCATATTCATTTAGTTAGCACGTGGAAGGGGCGTAACGAATATGAATTCCCTGAATGTCGGCAAAATGTTACCTCCCGTTCTGATGCTGTCATTCGTCCGTATTCTTTACCTAAAAAAATCTTTGGTCTTTATAAATCAGCTTCATTACATACTGCTTCAAAACATCGTAAACCGATGTCGTTCTATTTTTTGATTGCAACCGTTTTAATTGCTGTGGCTCTTGGGTTTTATGCAACTCAACGCTTTGATAAACGCTTTCATTCTGAAAAAGAGATAACGGCTGCGGGGGGCGCTGTAGCGCAAGCGGTTGCGCCCCTCGCTGCTGGTTCGCTGGTTTCTCCATCCAGTGAACCTATTAAAGCCTTTCCTAATTTTGAACCTGTCATCGAGGGTGTAATTGAATCCGCTCCCGCTTATTCCGAATTAATTAAAGTGGTGGCCGCGCCTTTGTTGGTCGGTTGCATATATTCTAAGGTTAAAGATGTTTGCACGTGCTATACGGCACAGGCTACGCCATACCAAACGAGTAAAGATTATTGTATGCTCCAGATAGCCAATAAACGCTTTAATCCCTACTATGAAATTAATAAAACTCCTGAAACTTTTAAAACAGATAAACCTAAACCTGAAAGTGAAGGCGCTCAGGCTCCAGCACCGGAACCGCTAAACGGGTAAATAGTCGAGCGCAGCCGAGACGGTTTATTACGCAAGCAACATAAAAGTATTTATTCAATTCGCAGCTAATGTTAGTCTTGGGCCGATCACACACCCAAGACTGACGATCAAAGCCTAGAATCATTACCATTCTAAAAATCATGCTCTTGATCTATGTAAAACATTATTACGGGGTCAGAGTATCGCGTGAAATACTGACGGTTTTTTTTATCGGTTAAGACTTCGCATAATAGAAATGGCCTTATGTATAAAAGCCTCAACGGATAATTACAGCCCGTTGGGGCTTTTTTGCATAGGGCGCATTATGCGAGGTCTTTTATCTGTTTTTTATTTCGTTTTCAACTTCTTCAATCGTTATTGAATCAATAAATTTTCCTAATAAAGCGTCCGCTACGTCTGTCGGTTTTATTACTCTGTTTGCCTTAATCGAAAACTCCCAAGCTTTTTTCTCTATTTTGTCCCATCTTGAACTTCTAACTCTTAATGAGTGATGAGCAGCCATATTACACCTTTATTTTTATGTTTATTTACAATCAATTATGTCATTAATTTTTAATTAATTGATATCATGTTGACAAATCTTATGTGATTAATGTATAAAAACGCCTCAAATCATTTGTGATTTGTATACAAATAATCAACCATAGAGGCAAAGCTATGCAATCCGTACAAACACCTAGCGCACCTATCGCGTTACTCACGTATAAAAATATCACCATTAAATTAAGCCCAGAAGATCAACGTCTTTTACTTGATGGTGTTGCGTGTATGTCTTTGATAGAACCCCAAGCCGAACAACTTCACAAAACATTACAGTTTCTTTTTAAATCTGGCGGCCTTTGCCGACTCCCTGGGCAGCCGTCCGATGATTTTGGCCAGGGGGTCATCCAATGAAGTCTTTCCAACTAAATGATTTTCACGTTTCTTTAAATCGTGTTTCTAGTCGTGGATTCCGAAAACATGCAATGTCTAAACGTTTAAATGATGATTTTGATTGTGATTTGAAAATTGCAGAAATTGCAGAAAATTCGAGGACACTTCCTATAACCAGTGGACTCTTAAGTCGTGGCGACTGTAATCGTGATTGATATGCTCGTTTTACGCTGCGATTTTGCGAAGGAAATACAGCAAAAAATTGCTAGTACCGAACTCGTTTGGCCTACTTTTTACCTTGCAGATTTGGCTATACCTTTGGAAATGTCAATCGATGCTGATGGTGATATACGATCCACTCGCCATCCTTGGGAATCAATCCCTAGTTCCTATGATTCTATGGCTTTTAAAGTCTTTGACCATCGTTTTGATTCTCTTGATTCTTTTTATGTTGAAATCAAAGCCAGTCCAGCAAAGATCATGCAAGGCCATAACGTTTGGGGTTCATCTGACATTTATGATTGTTCGATACATTTAATGGCCTTGCTCTGTGAAACTTATCCCCAGTTAGTCGATAAATTAGATTCACGTTCGTGGTCTTTGTCTCAAATTGATATTACTTATTCAATGCGGGCTGAAAGTACCCATGAATCAAAATGTTTTATCAATGCCTTACATAGCGTTAGCTATGGACAAACTAAATCTCGAACGGGTTTTGATGGTACTGCGTATTTTGGCAAGAAAAACTCCCGCCTAAAAAAAATCAAAGTTTATTCAAAACTCCCTGAAGTCTTAGAAACGGTTAAACGCAATGCTCGTAAACCTGACGGTGAAATTTTAAATGAAGTTTACACACCGGATCTTTATCAATTCTCGTCCGGTTTGGTTCGTTGGGAAGTTTCTTTATATCACCGTTATTTCGAGCGTTTAGGCATCTCTACCAATTTACGCGATATTTTTCAACAAAATACTTTCACTCCTGAGTCATTACAAAATTACTGGAAGTTATCAACTGCTGATCTGTTCGGCGCTCTTAAAGGGCAAACTATGAAAATCCTAAATAATACTGAAATTAAAAATCAACTACGTAACCAATTTTCAAAAATCTCTGAAAAAACGGGTAAAACTTCGACTGTATACGCTGATTCTGTTTATCGCACCTATAACGACATCCAGCGGGATGGATGGTTAATTGTTCGTGATTCTATGTCCCAAACAACATTTGATCGTCACGTTAAAACCTTAACTGATTGTGGTTTGTCTCGCGCTGTTTTGCAAAACATGAATGGTAAATCACAAGGTGCCGAAATTATCCCGTTTGTTCGTTTTATCGAAGTCGATTTCTGTAATCAATTCCCTGCAAATTATATTGAACCTGCTCCAAAACACATTTACACATCTAAACCGCTGCTGTCTTTAGTCGCTTAATTACAACTTAACCATTAACTAAATTATGTCTCATTTACAATTAAAAATACTTGAAATTCTTGAAGATATTGACTCTGAAGGAAAGGGCCGTCTACGTTTAAAAGTTCAGGAAGTTACTCCAAGAACTCTAAATGTAAATCTAAAAAATGCCTCTGCTGACAAGGTTAATCAATTGCGCGCCTTGGTTGGTGGTATCGCTATGTTACCTATTAAAGAAGGCATGATGAACGGCTCTACTTTTTTTCAGCTCCTTGTCGATGATGTGATTATTCCTTTGCATAAACCCGAACCTATTGCAGTTTCAAAAACCGTTGTTCTTGATCCTGCACCACAAGAACCTAAACCGAATTTAAGTTTACGTTCTTAACAGTTTATGGTCTTAGACCGTAAAACCCGCCAATTTTGGCAAACAATCGCGTTTCGACGCTCTTTTAATATTTAAGGATTTACCATGAAAAATTATTTGAAAAATGGCGGTTTAATCGTTGCTGGTTCTGTTGCTGCTATTTCCTCTGCTCAGGCTGCTGTACCTGTATCAGTTTCAACTGCTTTAACTGATCTGACTGCTGACGTTACAACCATCGCTGGTTTGGCTTTTAGTGCTTTCTTGGTTGTTGTTCTTTTCGCTTATATGCGCAAAGCTGCACACTAAGAATAAAAACAGGGAAGGGGGGGTCAACCCCCCCTTTTTTTTAAAAACAAATAACTAAAATTTCCTATGATTACTCAAATCATTACTGACAAGTTAACTTCTTTATCTTTAGATACTTCAACGATAGCTTTACTGTCTTTCAGCGTAGTTTTAGTTATTTATTTTTTCGCACAAATTAAACCCGCCATAGATTCAAATACGCGCGTTCGTCGCCAAGTCCAACGCAGGGAAGAACGTGACCGAGCCAATGCTATTTATCAAAAAAAGAACCCACCAAAAACCAATCAGCCTTTCAAAAAGCGCGTTTATACTGCTAAACAAAAATCTTATTACGCCTATTTGCGTAAACAAGGCGCTCATTTAGCCAATAAACAAAATAAAAAACACAATTCTTTTAAAGCTTTCTCTAAGTCTAAGAGATAACCATGCCTAGTTTATATAAGGGTTTTTGTTATGAAACACAGGCCGATGCTGTTCAGGCTGATATCGGAAACGGTTCTTTCTCTTCTAACATGGGTATTGCTTCGCCTATTTCTTACACTGTCACTAATTCAACGACAGTTCAAATGACTTACGCTTATAAAACTTTCAGCGGTGGAACCGCTGCCGTCAATATGGTAGCTGTTCGGGTCTATCCGCTTTGTACTGATGTAGGCCAAGTTGGCAATAATAGCGGTATTTCCGTCACTGATGCCTTAACGGTTTCTTGGTTAGTTGTTCTCGTTTGGGCGGCTGCTTTTTACTTTAAATCTATTCGAACAGGTGTAAGGGGCTATTAAATGGTACAAGATTATTATATTTGGGTTTTAACATTTGGAATTTTGGGGGCTGCTTGGATAACTTTTGCAGGTCGTTAATATTTTTTTTCCTATCGTTTCCAGCTTTGGCGGCTTTGCCGTCTTTGCCAACTTTCGGTATTACTCGCGCAGGTCCCACAACCACTTATACTGTTGGTCCTTCGACTTTTCAACCTGCAACTCTTGCATCTACGGGTACGGGTTTACAACCTTTAAATGCTTCATTTTCTGCTGCGGGGCGTTCCTATGTCACAACTTCATCAATTCCAGTTGGCGAGA
>CANNLO010000277.1 GCA_947505055.1 Methylococcaceae bacterium
CAGGCGAAACCAGCATCAATCAAGCTAAAGTGGTATCAAACCTTGCCAATGGCATGATTAACAGTGTACTAGCCGAAATTATGGCTACTAAAGCACTTCCTGATAACCCCAATAAGGCGATTGAACGTGACTACATCGACATTGAGTAATGCTGAATATCACAGAGCTTGGCGTGATGCTAACCCTGAAAAATTGGCTGCATCACGCAAAGCATATACTAAAGCTAACCGTGAAAAATTGACTGCGTATAAAAAAGCTTACTACGCAGCAAACATTGAAAAAGTGGTTGCAAATGGGAAAGCTTACTACGCAGCAAACATTGAAAAAGTGGCTACATATAAAAAAGCTTACCAAGCAGCTAACCGTGAAAAATTGGCGGCAAATAAAAAAGCTTACCAAGCAGCTAACCGTGAAAAGGTTAAGGCTTCAAGCAAAGCATATAATAAAGCTAATCCCCAAACAAGCATAATAAATGATATAGCTAGAAAATATAAACTTTCAGTGACTGTAATTAGGGGTTTAGCTCCTCAAGAGTTAATAGAAGTTAAAATACTACAATTACAACTGTACAGGCTGATAAATGCTAGAGCGGAGGCATCATGACTACATCGACATTGAGTAGAGCTGAATACTTGAAAGCTTACCGTAAAGCTAACGCTGAAAAAAATAGAACTTGGGCAAAAGCTAATTATAAAGCTAACCGCGAAAAAGCGGACGCTAGAACCAAAGCTTATTATGCAGCTAACCCTGAAAAAGCAGCTTCCCGCTGCAAAGCTTACCGTGACGCTAACCCCCAAGCAAACGCATTAGACATTATGGCTATTAAAAGTAAAGTTTCAATTCCTGAAATCAGGAATTTAGTTCCTCAAGAGCTAATAGAAGTTAAAGTATTACAAATACAACTGCACAGGCTGATACATGCTAGAGCGTGACATTGAAAAGCATTTCAAATGGGTAGTTGACGTACACGGAGGCAAGACCTTCAAGTTTACTTCACCTACCCAACGAGGTGTAGCTGATCGAATTGCTTGCATGTCAGATGGACGCTGTTGGTTCGTGGTAAGCTACACCCTCACTAAACGAAACGAGAGTAAACATGAACAATAAAACAGCAATCATATTAATACTATCTGCTTTTACATTAGGTGGATTTATTGGCGCAACCTTTACAAAAGAGGGGCGCGTAATCCACAAAACAGGCTCTGGCATGTTTATCATCGACAAAGGAGTAAAAGGTGATGAACGTATCTACCAGGTATTGGAACTGCCAACCAATGTCACTTCTTTCGTGACGCTGAGAGAATAAACGACATGGGGACTTATTATAATGAATTTGATCCTAAAGCCGCTCAATGGCTTAGACAATTAATTAAAAATGGCGTGATAGCCGATGGAGAAGTAGATGAACGAAGCATTATTGACGTACAAGCAGACGACCTTAGAGGATTTACTCAGCACCATTTCTTTGCAGGAATTGGCGGCTGGAGTTACGCACTCAGACTTGCAGGATGGGATGATACTCGACCTGTTTGCACGGCCAGTCTACCCTGCCAACCATTCAGCGTTGCAGGAGCGCAAAAAGGAGTTGATGACGAACGACATTTGTTACCGCACTTTATCGAACTCGTTAAGCAGTGCAATTTTCAAACAATTTTTGGCGAACAAGTACCTGGCGCAATTAAGCACGGCTGGCTCGATGATTTATGTACTGAAATGGAGCGAGAAAAGTACCGAGTTGGGCAGATCGTACTTACAGCAGCAGGCGAGGGTGCGCCCCATATCCGACAAAGATTGTACTGGGTGGCCGACAGCATCAACACGGGATCACAAGGGTGGCTATCAGGGTGGCAGGATCAGGAACGGGAAGCTGTCAGTGGACACGCTGGATGTAGCGGCACAGTTAGGGGGTTATCCGACCCCGAAAACAGGAACGGGCAGCCCGAATCACAACTCACCGCAAGTAGTAGCAGGGAATCATGGAATCAATTTGGAGGGGATGGCTCATGTGATGGGATGGGCAACACCAAATTGCATGGACACGATGCCAGTACGGTCGGACGAAGCCTTAGCGAGAGCAAAATTGAAAGCGGGATGCTCAAATCTGAAGGATCAAATACCACTCAGCAGATGGGCAACACCGAACACGATGGACACTTTACCAGTCAGATCACCGCAAGCGATGTACATCCAAGCACGGAATGGTGGCAGAACGGGGAGAACCTTTCCGGGCAATCTTCGGGAGCAAGTGGACGAAACGATGCAACAAGTCTATCAGGATGCCAAAGCGGACGCACAGAATGGTCTGACCCAGACTGGCTATACTACCGAGACAAAAAGTACAGGCCAATTAAACCCAGCATTGAGCCGCTGGCTTATGGGCTTCCCAGAGGAGTGGGATATAGCAGCGATCCAAGCGAATCGATTAATGTTGACAACACGCAAGAAGCGAGAGTTATGCGATTAAAAGGCTATGGCAATGCAATAGTGCCACAGGTTGCCGCATCATTTATTCAAGCATTTATGCAATGCTAGAACGTGACATTGAAAAGCATTTCAAATGGGTAGTTGAAGTGAACGGAGGAAAGACGTATAAATTTACTTCACCTGCACATCGAGGCGTAGCTGATCGGATTGCTTGTCTGGCAGATGGACGCTGTTGGTTCGTAGAACTTAAAACAAAAGGTGGACGCTTATCGGAATTACAAAAATTATTTGCACAAGAAATGATAAGACTCAATCAAAACTACGCCTGCCTTTGGACAATCGAGCAGATTGATGATTGGTCAGCAGAACATTTAGGTTATAGATACATAGGGGAAATGGAATGGTAGATCAAGATATAGATTGGCTGTACGAACAAGTAGTAAAAGGCGGCCTTAAACGTCCGACTGAGAAACAGGAAGATGAATTTGATTACTTAGTCAGCCGCTACAAACGCATGAACGGCTTATCCACGGCATCAGCTAGAACTAAAGCTTTCAAGGAAGTTATGGTATGAGCGCACAAGAACTACAACGTCAAAGAAGCTTTACCTACTACAATAAGAATCGAATTGCCATTAATGAACGTGTCCGCTTGAAACGCCTCAACACCCGTTTAAGTGTAGACGGTATCCGGCCTATTGCTCGATTTAACATCACTAAGAAAGAAATACTAACGCTAATCGGTATTAAAGCTTTAACGCTCGACAAGATTGTCAAAGACGCGCGTTACTGTATGCCTAAGCACACTAGCACCCACATGGACGGTACAGTCCTCTATAACCGCGCTGAGATCATGGACTGGCTTCCTTATATAAGAGAAGTCTGCGCGTTCATGTACAAACGTCCGGTTATTAAGATTACCGGAATGGCCGCACAAGTAGTCCAGTTCATGCACCGCAGTAAGGACATGGAACTGTACTGCGATGACTCCAGGCGCAGAATGATGGACGGGAGGTCTAAAAATGGTCAGGGATATTGATTTTGCGCTAATGATTCAGGTGCTTTACGGAAAAGGGGTTAGCTTGGCAGAGATTGCTAGGAAAACTGACATTGCAGTAAGTACCTTGTCTTGTGTCAAACAGGAAACTAAGAACCCATCAGCAGGATGGCATGAAGCTATTAATCTTCTTGATTATTGGCTTAAGGCAACTGGTGAAAACCCTCCGAGGGTTGGCGATCATATTAGTGTTGAGGTGTGTGATGAGTAATGAAAGAGATTTATTAATGAGAGTAAAAGTGTTATTAGAATGCGTAGACACAGCACCTTTGCAAGATCAAGCTGATTTAGCTATTAAAGAAATACAAGAACTCCTCCAACCTGAGTCATTTATGTTTAAAGATAGGGAATTGACTGGCTCACTTATCGTTCATGATGATATGTATAAGAAAGGTTATGCGCAAGCGGAGTTTCATTTAAAACGTGAGCCTTTGAGTGATCAAGAAGTTATAGCTAAATATAAAGATATCGCACTAGATAACCCACTATATGTGCCATCTTATTATGCCGGCTTTAGAGATGCAGAAAAAGCACACGGCATTGGAGGTGGGGAATGAGTAATAATTGGCAATTATCTAGGATTGGCAAAGAATATAGTTTTTGTGCAGCTCACAAGTTACCAATGGTTGACGAGTTGCACCCTTGCTACAGGTTGCACGGGCATAATTACATTGTTGAAATAGAAATTCGAGGAGAAATAGCACCAAATGGATTCTGTAATGGGGTTGATTTTAATAGTATAGATAAAGAAATGAAGCCTTTGATTGATAAACTAGACCATCAATATTTGAATGATTTTATTGACAACCCAACTGCTGAAAATATAGCTAAATGGTTTTTAGATAACATAAAAACAAAAATATATTTTAGTGCTAAAGTTTGCGAAACACCTAAATGTTGGGCGATGGTTATAGCTAATGAAGGATTATTTAAAAAGGTTCATAGGGAATGATTCATTATCACGGCACTCCCGTCGGAGGGAGCAGGCAAGACGTAGCTCGATTTTTAATAGGACGACATGCGCTTATTCCATTTGGAAGGCAAGACGATACGGGCGCAGTTTTGGAGTTTTGCCAAAGTTTTTGCTTAGATAATGGCGCTTTCAGTCATTGGAAATCAGGAAAAGGAAGAATTGATTTTGATGCCTATTTAAAATGGGTGGAGTCATTGAGAAGGCATCCCGGATTTGATTGGGCTTTGATACCAGATATTATTGATGGAACTGAGCAGGATAATCTTGAATGGGTAAATAAATGGGTGATGTCTGGTACAAGAGCTAAAGGCGTTCCGGTATGGCACATGCACGAGTCATTTGAATATCTTTACTACTTATGTAGTAACTTTGAAATAGTAGCGTTAGGAAGCTCTGGAAACTATAAGACCCCAGGTGCTAAAGCATGGTGGATTCGCATGGGCGATGCTATGAAAGTTATATGTGATGAAGATGGTAAACCTAAATGCAAATTACATGGTTTGCGGATGTTAAGCACCAAAGTATTTACTAAGTTACCATTGTCATCTGCTGATAGCACTAATGCCGCTGTTAATTGTGGGTCATTAGCTAGATTTGGAATGTATAAGCCCGCCACATCATCTCAACGAGCTGCGGTAATAGCGGACAGGATTGAATCATTTAATAGCGCAGCATTTTATGAATTTAAATTAAGGAACGATGATGAAAATGAAATATCCACTACCTAACGAAAATGCCAGATGTCTTGGTAGCAACTGTGATAAAAAAGAAAACTGTGCTAGATACCTTAGTATTGATATAGATGTTAAAGACTTCATGTGGCACATGGACGCAAAGAAAGAGCTAAAAGAACTTGAGTGTACCTTATTTATAGACTGGCGTAACGCGCATGAATACGAGCATTAAACCCAGAATTAAACGTGTAGGCAATATGTGGATGTGCCTCGGGCCTTATGAGGTTAAAGGTTTTGGAAGCACTCCATGTAAAGCTTACTTGAACTGGACAAGGCAATGGTATTAAGACCGTACCAAGATGAAGCTGCTGACTTCCTGTACAGCCGTGATAGAGCGATGATTCTTGCACCTGTTGGTGCTGGCAAGACGGCTATCACTCTAACAGCTATGCAAGCGATGATTCAGGACGGGCATGTGAAGCGATTCTTAGTTCTTGCACCCAAGCGTGTGTGTACAGACGTTTGGAGGCAGGAAGGGCTTAAATGGTCACCTAATCTATACATTGAAGTGGCTGTCGGTACAACCAAGAACAGATTAGACGCTTTCAAATGCAACGCCAATGTCATCGTAACGAATTACGATAACTTGCTATGGCTATGCCGTGAACATCCGGAGTTGTTGAAATTCGACGGTATTGTTTTCGATGAACTGACACGCTTAAAGAACCCTTCCGGCTCACGCTTTAAAGCCTTATTTAAAGTCATTGACTTGTTCAAGATACGTTGGGGCTTGACTGGATCGTTTACTAGCAATGGCTTAGAAGATGTGTTTGGGCAATGTAAAGTAGTAGACCAAACATTGCTAGGCAGAAGCAAAGGTGCTTTCTTAGAAAAGTATTTTGTCCTAATGAATCGGGATTATGGAGAATGGGCGGCACGTTCTGATTCATTACCTAAGATTATGAAAGCGATACGTCCAGCGACTTATCTATTAGATGCAGGCGATTATACTGACTTAATGCCACCATTGCACATAGTTGAAGTGAAGTGCCAGATGGACTTGGAACTCTACAACACCATGAAGAAGGATTTTGTAGTGCAGTTTCCTAGCGTGACAGCCGTTGCGGTTAATTCGGCAGTTGTGACCACTAAGCTTCAGCAAATGAGTTCAGGCTTTGTGTACCATACGACTACTACGCCTGCTAAGACTCCAGGTAAGTATGATTCATCTACTGAATCGGTTTGGTTTTCCAGTCATAAATTCGATAGGTTAGAAGAATTACTTGCAGAAAATCAAAGAGATTGTACAATGATCTTTTACACTTACAAGGAGGAGTTAGCAGAACTGAAGCGCAGATACCCCCATGCGCAAACTTTAGATGACCATAACGCTGTTGAGCGTTGGAATACG
>CANNLO010000278.1 GCA_947505055.1 Methylococcaceae bacterium
AAGCAAAAATTATCAGCACATAAAGCTGCTTAATTGCTCGATCACCAGCGGGCTTAATCTTGAATCGACCGCCAGTCTGCGAGTTCGGGTAAAAGGCCAAATGCATGTTGAGTCAGGCTCTGGAAATGGTGGTTTTGATGCGTTTGTCGATGCAATTAACAAAGTAATGACGCTGCACAATTATACCCTGCCCTCATTAGTTGATTATGAAGTACGCATTCCCAAAGGCGGACATACCAACGCTTTAACCGAATGTGTCATTACTTGGGATTGCGCGGGTGAGCTGCGTAAAACCCGCGCCGTGCATGCCAATCAGGTTTTTTCCGGAGTATTGGCTGCACTTAAAATCATTAACATGCAATTGCATGAGTTAAGTTAAGTAATCGTTTAAACCAAAAAAGACGACGAAGAAAAGTATTGCGTGTCCTTTTTCCTTTCGTCTTTTACCAGCCCCTCTACAAATGACTGTATAAATTCATATATTGTTTAGCGCTTTTAGCCCAAGAAAAGTCTTTTTTCATACCATTGGTTTGTAAGCGTTTCCAGGTTTTAGGATGGTCGTATAAAATCAATGCCCGCTTAATGGCTTCCATCAAAGCGCCCTGACTTGCTTCACTAAAAACAAAACCTGTTGCGGTATTATCATTCAGGGTATCTGCAAGCGTATCAACGACTGTATCCGCCAAACCACCGGTTTTTCTGACTACGGGTATAGTTCCGTAGCGTTGACTGTATATTTGATTTAAGCCGCAAGGTTCAAATCGCGACGGCATTAGAAAAATATCAGCGCCTGCTTCAATCAAATGCGCCAGTGTTTCGTCATAACCTATGGTAATCGATATTTTATCGGGATGACTTTCGGCAAAGTTGTGCAATTGCTGCTCATAGCCTTTGTTGCCGCTGCCTAACAATACAAATTGCAGCGGCTGCTCTAACATTTCAGGCAAACAGTCCAGGATCAAATCAATACCTTTCTGTTCAACCAAACGACTGATAAGCCCTAACACGGGTATTTTTTTGTCAACGGGTAAGAACAACCTTTCTTGCAAAGCGATCTTATTTAACGCTTTTTTGTGTAGCGTTACCCGGTTAAACGTCGCAGTAATATTGGTATCGGTTTCAGGATTCCATTGATCCATATCAATACCGTTAATAATGCCGCTCAAAAAATGCTTACGATGACTTAACAAGCCTTCCAAGCCAAAGCCAAAATCCTCCGTTTGAATTTCTTTGGCGTAAGTCGGACTGACTGTCGTGATACGATCGGAATAGATCAAGCCACCTTTAAGAAAGGACAGCATGTCATGATACTCAATTCCGTTTGGGTTCCAGAGCTGCCCAGGTAAATTAAGAGACTGGTATGTAGAGCGGGGAAATACGCCCTGATAAGCCATGTTATGTATGGTAAACACGGTGGCAGGGCGACTATACTCTAGCGACAGTAGCGCTGGCACCAAGCCGCTTTGCCAGTCATTACAGTGGACAACATCAGGTTTCCAATCCAGATAACTCCGGTTCATTGCAACTTCTACAGCAACTCGACAGAAAAGCGTGAAGCGTTCCGCACTGTTCGCCCAAGGCTTTCCATGCACATCAACATAAGGATTGCCCGGGAAATTAAAAAACTCAGGACAATCGACTAGCCAGACAATGACCTCAGTACCCGGCAACCTAGTTTCCAAAATATTAACAGCACAGTTATAAACATAGATTGTGCTTATATAGCGCACTTCTTCGGTAGTTTTAATAGCCTGATAATTAGGCATGATAATCCGCACATCTTCGCCCAATTCCGCCAGAGCTTTGACCAAACTGCCGGAAACATCGGCCAAGCCACCGGTTTTAATCAAGGGATGCGCTTCACTGGTAACAAAAAGTATTTTTTTCATTGTCTTGGCTGCCGCTTTTTATTATTTTTATTAAATTCAGTTCAGGTTAGCGTAGGCATTATCTGATAAAGGCTAAAAAATAATAACTAATACCAAACTTTACTTTCAACCTTTTACCTTTGGTCTAAATCCCTATAACTTCAAAATCACTGCGCCCAGCGGCGGTAAAGTAAGGCAAACCGAGTGTGGCAAACTCATCCAGGCAGTAGGCTCTGAAATTGCCGTACCATTACCGACATTACTACCGTCATAATAACTGGAATCAGAGTTAAAAATCTCCGTGTAAGCACCAGCCTCTGGAACACCGATCCGATATTGATCACGGGCTACCGGTGTAAAGTTGAGCACCACAATCAAGTCTTCATGTTCGGTTTTACGACGATAACTGATGATCGATTGTTGTGAATCGTGGCAGTCAATCCAGTCAAAACCATGATGATCAAAATCATGCTGATATAAGGCAGGATGTTTTTTATAGAGTGAATTTAAATCTTTAACCAACGCTTGCATTCCCTTGTGATGTGGGTAGTCCAACACATACCAGTCTAATTCCTTGTTAAAATTCCATTCGGTGCCTTGTCCAAATTCACAACCCATAAACAACAGTTTTTTGCCCGGATACGTGAACATAAAGGTGTAAAGCAGCCGAAGATTGGCGAAACGCTGCCACTCATCTCCAGGCATACTGTTAACCAAAGAACCTTTGCCATGAACGACTTCATCATGAGAAAAAGGCAGACAAAAGTTTTCAGTAAAAGCATAAAGCATCCCGAAAGTCAGCTGGTCATGATGATATTTGCGATGTATCGGTTCCTGACCCATATAAGACAAAATGTCATGCATCCAACCCATATTCCATTTCATTGAAAAACCCAAGCCGCCAGTCCAGGTCGGACGCGTGACCTGCGGCCAGGACGTGGATTCTTCAGCCATCATGACTGTGCCAGGATGCTGATCATGCGTCACAACATTGAGCTCCCTCAGAAAATCGATTGCTTCCAGATTCTCATTACCGCCATACATGTTGGGAATCCAGTCATTGTCCTCGCGGGAGTAATCAAGATACAACATTGAAGCCACAGCATCGACCCGCAAGCCATCAAGATGGAACTCATTCAGCCAGAAAACAGCACTGGCCAACAAAAAGTTTTTAACTTCATTGCGACCATAGTTATAAATCAAAGTACCCCAATCTCGATGCTCACCTTTACGAGGATCTTCATGTTCATAGAGAGCACTGCCATCAAAACGAGCCAAAGCAAAGCTGTCTTTTGGAAAATGAGCAGGAACCCAATCAAGAATCACGCCGATACCATTTTGATGACAAGTGTCGATAAAATAACGGAAATCATCCGGCGAACCGTGACGACTGGTCGGTGCAAAATAACCGGTAGTTTGATACCCCCAGGAGGCATCTAGCGGATGCTCGGTAACCGGCAATAACTCGATATGGGTAAAGCCCATTTCTTTTACGTAGCCAACCAATTCTACCGCCAATTCACGATAGTTCAGGAAGTTGCCCAAATTATCGCGTCTCCAGGACGCCAGATGAACTTCATAAATCGACATGGGTTCATTCAACCAATTACGACGGGCACGAGCATCCAACCAATTTTGATCCTTCCACTTATAGCTATCTTCGTGGATAACAATAGACGAGGTGTTAGGTCTGAATTCAAACTGCTGACCATAAGGATCAGTTTTCAAGAGAATTTCATTGGTATTACGATTTAGAATCTCAAACTTATAATAACAACCGACTTCCAGATCAGGCATGAACAGTTCCCAGATACCACTACTGCCCAAACTGCGCATGGGATTACATCGTCCATCCCATCGATTAAAATCGCCGACCACACTGACTCGCCCGGCATTCGGCGCCCAAACTGCAAACAAAACACCGCCAATTCCATCTGCAGTATGTAGATGACCACCCAATTTTTTGTAAATATGCCAATGCTTTCCTTCACCGAATAAATGCTGATCAAACTCCGGCAACTGGGTGCCAAAATCATACGGATCATGATTTTTATGGCTGAAGCCGTCCTTGTCTGTCCAAGACAAAGAATAATGTTCTGGTAATTGATCAATTTCAGCGTTATATTCAAAAAAGTCGCTTTCGGGTAGCCGGTTTAAAGCAACCCCATTATGACTAAAACACACTGTTTCTGCATAAGGCAGATACAATTTAACTTGTATGTGATTATTCTTGGTATGGCGCCCCAAAACTGAAAAAGGATCATGATGTCTGGCTTCCATGATTCTTAGAGCATCTGAGTCAAGCGCGATATCGGTTTGTTTTTGCACTATGGCGTTTTTAAGTTGCTTTTTCACTATGAATAGCCTCGGCGTAGTGGAATAATGAGTCGGCCAATGTTACCAAACACATCAACAGTTGTCAGTCTATTCCACCATGGAGATGAAAAATGTCAGAATCAAGCAATCAAAGACCTGATCATAATATCAGTCATTTAACACGCAATACCATTGCATTAATACTGGCCGGTGGGCGCGGCTCTCGCTTAATGAATATGACTGACTGGCGCGCCAAACCAGCTGTACCGTTTGGTGGCAAATTCAGAATCATTGATTTCCCCTTATCTAATTGCGTAAATTCTGGAATTCGTAAAATTGGCGTTTTAACTCAATACAAGTCTGACTCACTGAACCGTCATATTCAGCAAGGCTGGGGGTTTTTACGCGGTGAATTTGGCGAATATGTCGATTTATTACCTGCTCAACAACGTCATGACGAAAACTCCTGGTATCAAGGCACCGCTGACGCTATTTTTCAAAACATTGATATTCTGCGTAGCCGCAATCCCGAACACATTTTAGTGCTGGCCGGCGATCACATTTACAAAATGGATTATGGCGCAATGCTTGCCGACCATGTTGAAAAAAATGCTGATTTAACGATAGGCTGTATAGAAGTCTCCCTAGAAGATGCAACTGCCTTTGGCGTTATGGATGTTGATGATAATCGTCGGGTTAAAGCGTTTGTAGAAAAACCTGAAAATCCTCCGCTAATGCCTGGACGAACCAACACTGCGCTCGCATCAATGGGGATTTATATTTTTAATGCCCGTTTTTTATTTGAACAATTGCTTAAAGATGCAGACACTCAAAATTCCAGTCGCGACTTTGGTAAAGATATTATTCCCTCCGTTATTGATAAATACGTTGTCAATGCTTACCCTTTTCTAGATTTACAAAGCGGCGAACAAAGCTACTGGCGCGACGTAGGTACTATCGATGCTTACTGGTCAGCTAATATGGAATTAATTGGCGTTAAACCGGATTTAAATTTATACGATAAAACCTGGCCGATATGGACTTATCAAGAACAAACACCTCCCGCCAAATTTGTTTTCGACAGCGATAAAAGACGTGGTCAGGCCGTCGATTCGATGGTATCCGGAGGCTGTGTCATTTCTGGCGCAAAAGTAAGGCATTCTTTATTGTTTTATAATGTGCGTGTTAACTCCTACACTACCTTACAAGACACTATTGTTTTACCTGAAGTTAATATTGGTCGCCATTGCCATATTACCAAGGCAATTCTTGAAAAAGGTTGCGAGATCCCTGAAGGGACTATAATCGGTGAAAATAGAGCTGATGATGAAAAAAGATTTCATGTGAGTCGTGGCGGGGTTGTTTTAGTTACACCCGATATGCTTGGACAAAAAAGGCACTTCGTTAGATAACCATTCATACCTTTCTGGAAAACTGTTTACGGTGGAATAAAAGTACTATGTCAGAAAAAAATAAATTGAAGCTTGTTTTGTGCTGGCACATGCACCAGCCGGAATATAGGGACTTACATACTTCTGAATTTAAACTACCGTGGACGTATCTTCATGTTATAAAAGATTATGTAGATATGGCTGCCCATTTGGAAGCTGTCCCGGAAGCCAGAGTCGTTGTTAATTTCGCACCTATTCTTCTCGAACAGATTGAAGAATATGCCAAACAAATTAATGGCTATTTACAAGTCAGCTCTTCGATCACTGACCCCTTGTTGGCTACATTAATTGACCCAAGCATTCTAGTTAGCCCTGAGCAACGCATGAAAATGGTTAAAGACTGCATGCGAGCCAACAGGGAAATGCAAATTAATCGTTATCCTGCATTTCAAAGATTAATTGAAATGGCTGATTGGCTTGATCATCATTATGAGTCTTTAAGCTATATCAATTCTCAATTTATTAGCGACCTCCTAGTTTGGTATCATCTCGCTTGGATGGGTGAAACGATAAAAAGATCTGACCCTCGTATAAAACGGCTTATTGATAAAGGATCAGATTATACCTTCCATGACAGAATCGAAATTATTGAGGTGATTGCCGAACAATTAACCAGCGTTATCTGCCGGTATAAGGAATTAGCGGTGAAAGGTCAAATCGAACTTTCTGTAACGCCTTATGCCCATCCCATAATGCCGCTATTGCTAGACTTTGACTCTACCCACAATGCCATGCCAGATGCTGCTTTACCGAATTTGCCTGCCTATCCAGGTGGCGAAGCTCGAGTATTATGGCATCTTGAAAAAGGTGTACAGACCTTTGAACGTTTTTTTGGATTTAAACCAAAAGGTTGCTGGCCTTCAGAAGGCAGTATTTGCGAT
>CANNLO010000279.1 GCA_947505055.1 Methylococcaceae bacterium
GCCTTTGCGGTCAACATTCTATCCAGTCCTGATGTGATGATTGTTGATGAAGCACTGGCAGTTGGTGATATGAATTTTCAAGCAAAATGTATGACTGCATTAACACGCATTCAAGACAATGGCGCAACCGTGTTGTTTGTCAGTCATGACTTGGGCGGGTTAAAAAGTCTGTGTTCACGCGGTATTTACCTTGAAGGGGGTAATGTTAAATCGACTGGAAAAGCGTCTGAGGTAGCGGATCTATACATCAAAACAATGCGTGAAGAGATGAATGCAGAGCATCGCAAGTTTGTTCGGGTAATTTCTGAGTTTGTGCCAGAAAATAGGGAAATTAAAGAAGAAACTGGGCAGTCTCTGGATAAGAGCAACAAAACCTTGAAACGCTCCTCTGAGTTTGATAAACGGGTAGCCACATTTCGATATGGTTCTGGAGGGGCAAGAATCACTTTTGTTGAATTGCTTAACATGAGTGATGAACCAATACAGTCGGTGGAATTCAATCAAGAAGTAAAAATACGAATATATTGTGAAGTGGAAGCAGAGATGTCCTTAACTATTTCCTTTCAAATTCTGGATGAAAAACAAAATAATATAATCGCTTCTGGTTTCAAAGAGGCTGGAAAAGAATGCCCTCTGATGAGGCAAGGTGATTGTTGTATTGCAACTTATACCCTTAAGCTACCGTTACGGGATGGCGTTTATTCGATGCGGACCCACATAGTAAAGCCAATTTATGGAAGTATCCGTCCGGAATATATAGACTTTGTTCCTAACGCTGTCGTTTTTATGGTTATGCGTAGGGAACCTGATAAAATTTGGTCAGCAGTTTATTTGTTCCCTTCTCTCGAAATTGAAAGGCTTAGGATTGATTAATGATAATAACTGACGATTTTGTTTTATTGAACTTTCCAAAAACAGGTTCAACATTCACTAGAAAAATAATTCAAAAAATATATAAAGATCAGCACGAAGAATTATTGCTTCCAGTCAAATCAGGTCGAACATCCCAACATGGAACCTACAGTCAAATTCCCCTTGAACATCAAGAGAAAATAATCTTAAGTATTGTACGAAACCCTTTTGACCGTTATGTTTCTTTCTATTTCTTCAAGTGGTTTTTGCAATATCCTCCAGAAAGCCCAGAAATACTTAAAAATTGTTACCCAAGCTTCCCGGAAATCAATTTTCGCGAATTTTTGGATATGACGGACACGTTTGAAAAGATAAAATTATTAAGATCCTATGGTATCTCTACCGATACCGATATTGGCTTTCAAACTATTCAATTTGTAGCATTTTTTTCCAGCACCCCAGAAACTGCACTCAAAGAACTTATGCGGGAAACAACTGCTTCCTTTTTAAAACTTCCGAAAATACATTTCTTGCGCCAAGAATTTCTGCGCGAAGATTTGATTGTTTTTTTGTCAACATATCACGAGGATCATCAGTATATTAAAAAAATAATAGATTCAGAGAATGACGAGAACGTTACGATAGGAAGAGGTCCAATGGAAAAAAATTGGCGACAATTCTGGACCCCTGATTTGTTTGCAGCCTATCAAAAAAAGGAAGAGCTATTATTAAATAAGTTTACAGATTAGAAGTAACAACTATGGCTAGTTTTTTATCCAATTTATTTCATTCATTTGATAAGAGTAGGTATTCGCAGTTTTTAATAATCGGTACGCAAAAAGCAGGTACTACAACGCTTTTTGATATGCTTAATTGTTGCCAAAATTTTTGTGGCTCATCTGACAAGGAAACTGGATTTTTTACTAATGATTTATTTTATAAACAAGGTAAGCAATGGTATTTAGAACAATTTGAACAGTGTAATCGTGCCGCTATAAAATTTGAAGCAACACCGTTCTATCTTTACCATCCTGATACGCCCAAAAGGGTTTTTTTGTTCAATAAACACATGAAGTTTATCGTTCTTCTAAGAGAGCCAGCAGCCCGTTGTTACTCGGCATGGAATATGTATAAGCGATTCAATGAAACTTCAGCCCAGCATATTTTCGATCAATTTATCCAATACTCAAATACTTCGATCAAAGATGCAATCAGTAATTTGCTATTTACCGACCATTACCCTTCTTTTAAACAAGCTGTTGAAGAAGATATTGAGCGGCATTTGTCCCATTCAGGTGAAATTGAACCTTCTTTTGTGAGGCGTGGTATTTATTTTGAGCAAATTTCAAATTATCTCCAATATTTCAATCTTGACAACTTTCTTTTCCTAGAGCAAAGAGAGTTAAATTCGCCTGTTACATTAATTCAAAAAATCTCCGATTTTTTGAATTTGACAATTGATATAGAAGCGGTAGGGGATTCAATCTCAAGTAATATCGGCGACTATCAGGGCGAAAGCGTTGAAATCGAAGAAACGCTCCTTTTGCTTAAGGATTTTTATAGACCATACAATGAAGCGCTATTTAACCAAATTGGTATTCACTATGACTGGAATGAAAATGCATGAATGAAATAGCCTTTATTATTGGTACTGGACGTTGTGGCACTACCATGCTTGCCCAAATGCTCAACTCTCATTCGATGATTTGCGTACCGTTCGAACTCCAGATTTTATTTGAGTACAGTCATAATGGTACTCGTCTCTATGAGATATTTAAGGAAAAAAAGAATGAGAGTTTTGGGGCTGAAGATTTCATCAGTTTGATTGAAGCTAGAACCCCTCATAAATTTCATGAATACTTTGACTACAGGCGTTTTTTTGAAAAGCAACAATATCCTATTCATAGTCTTAAAGAACTTGTAAACAGCCTTTTTAATGAAATCGCAGAATCTAAACATAAAAAAATATTCGTTGAGCAGACTCCGTGGCAGGGGCAAAGAATTGATATTTTGAACGAGTTATTTCCTGATGCAAAGTATATTCATATAGTAAGGGATGGTAGGGACGTAGCTATTTCATTTGCACGAACTCCGTGGTGGCATAACGATATAGGACAAAATTTAGAAAGGTGGCACACTGAAGTTAGCCAAATCATAGAGTCATCGAAAAAAATTTTGAGGGCAGATCAGTTGCTACAAGTTCGATATGAAGATTTTGTCGAGCAGCCAGAAGCTGAACTTAAACGTATTTGTCAATTTTTAGCGATAGATTTTGAAGATGCTATGATTGATCCAGCAACTTATATTGACTATGGATTATATAGCACATTAAATGCTGAAAATTTTTCTTCTTCTGTACTAAATGAATGGGCTAAAAGCAAAAATGTTTCAACGTTTAAGGGAAGTCGTTATGCGTGGAAAAAGCATCCAGAATACATACCCATTTCAAATGAAATTAAACAGAGTTTAGATGAACTTGGCTATGAAACAAATAACAATTACATCACTATATTATATTAGCTGTTAATGACTGTAAAAAATTCCATACTCAAAAAATATTGATTGATATAGCCGTATGATTTTTATAAAAAATATATTGGTGATTAAGTGATGGCCTCAAATGACCCCGTTTATGTTACTCAACCTACATTACCAGATCTAGCAGATTTTATTCCCTATCTTGAACAAATATGGGATAACAAAATACTCACTAACGGCGGACCTTTCCATCAGCAATTGGAACAGGCGTTGTGCGATTATTTAGGGGTTCAATACATCTCTTTGTTCACTAATGGCACGCTTGCTTTAGTGGTTGCGTTACAAGCACTGCGTATTACAGGTGAAGTCATTACTACGCCTTATTCTTTTGTAGCTACTTCGCACTCGTTGCTATGGAATGGCATTAAGCCTGTATTTGTGGATATAGAAGAAGGCACACTCAATCTCGACCCAAATAAAATAGAAGCTGCCATTACGCCACAAACCACCGCAATTATGCCAGTCCATTGCTACGGGCATCCATGTAATGTCGAACAAATTCAAAAAATTGCTGATAACTACAACCTTAAAGTTATTTACGATGCCGCTCACGCGTTTGGAGTTCAACTTCAAAATTCCAGCATCCTCAATTATGGTGATTTATCGGTAATGAGCTTTCATGCTACTAAAGTATTTAACACTTTTGAAGGGGGAGCGATTGTTTGCCCTGATGCAAAAACCAAGCAACGTATTGATCATTTAAAAAACTTTGGTTTTGTTGATGAAGTCACAGTAGTCGCACCTGGTATTAACGGTAAAATGAGCGAAATTAATGCAGCCTTCGGTTTATTGCAACTTAAAGGCATTAATGCTGCTTTGGAAAAACGTCAAGTGATTGATGCCTATTACCGACAGGGATTAACGGCTGTTAAAGGCATACATTGTTTGCAGGGTGCGGGTGAAGCATTAGCAAATTACGCTTATTTTCCTATTTTAGTGCAAGCGGACTATCCGTTAAGCCGCGATACTTTATATCAAAAGCTGCGTGATAATAATATTTATGCCCGCCGCTATTTTTATCCCTTAATCAGTGATTTTCCGATGTATAGGGGTTTACCTTCAGCCGCGCCCGCTAATCTCCCCGTCGCGAACAAGGCGGCCAATGAAGTTATTTGTCTGCCTATTTATCCAACGTTCGACAGAAACGCACAAGAAAATCTTATTGCACTGATTGCTGGGAATTAATATGGCTTGGTTGACACATGAACAAATGATGGAAATGGGTTTTGCACAGGTCGGAAACAATGTGTTACTTTCTGACAAAGCCTCCTATTACAACTGTAAAAATATTCGGATTGGTAACAATGTAAGAATTGATGATTTTTGTGTATTGTCAGTGGGAATCGGTGGCATCGATATTGGTAATTATATTCATATCGCGGTGTTCTCATCGTTAATTGGTGCAGGTAATATTGCGCTGGCTGATTTTTGTAATATTTCATCACGGGTTGCTATTTATAGCAGTAATGATGATTACAGTGGTGCGGCAATGACTAATCCAATGGTACCTAGCACATTTACCAACGTACATCATGCCGATGTTAAAATAGGTCGTCATGTCATCATTGGAGTTGGATCTATTGTGTTACCCAATGTCACGTTAGAAGAGGGCGTAGCGATTGGTGCGCTCAGCTTAGTTAAAAACGATTGTCAGTCTTTCGGTATCTATGCAGGTGTGCCCGCTAAAAAAATCGCCGAACGAAAACGTGATTTACTTGATTGTGCGCCCTTGTTACACAACCTTGAACAAGGTGCTTCTCCTGCACCCTAGACTACCCCCGCGGTAGTACTTATAGTGATTTGATGTAACTCAATGCTTATTTTTAAAATTAACAGGTCAATAATATGCCTAAAGTTTCGGTAATTCTAACCTCATACAATCATGATAAATACCTTCGTGAAGCCATTGAGAGTGTACTCAACCAGACATTCCAAGATTTTGAATTAATTATTTGGGATGATGACTCTGTTGATGACTCATGGAATATTATTCAATCGTACAGTGATTCACGGATACAGGCAGTTACTAATCCACAGAATAAAGGTCCAGTTTTTGGTATTAATAAAGCTATTTTTGATATTGCAAGTGGTGAATACATCGCCATTCACCATTCAGACGATGTATGGGAGCTGGATAAGCTGGAAAAGCAGGTTGATTATCTTGATGCTAACCAAGATGTTGGCGCAGTGTTTACCTGGGGGCAAATAATTGATGAACACAGTGTAGAGTCTACAGCAGATTGCTTTTACCAAGAGAACAAAACCCGATGGCAGTGGCTTAATCAACTTTTTCTTGAACGAAATCATCTATGCCACCCTAGTGTTCTGATCAGAAAGCTGTGTTATCAGGATGTGGGTGTATATCACTTAAGTTTGTTTCAGACACCTGATGCTGAAATGTGGAGCAGGGTTTTAATAAAATTTCCCATACATGTTATTCAAGAGAAACTGACAAAGCATCGAAAATTTTCGGACAAGTCGAACGTCAGTGGTGAAATTATTGAATCAGTAATTAGGGCTAACAACGAATGGAATGTGTTACGGAAGAACTATCTTACCATAACCAACTTTGAAGAGTTGGTTGCAACATTTCCCAGCCTCGAACGCTATAGAAATTCAGCAGGATTTGATAATAAATTTTTACTGGCTATGGCTTGTTTGTACGAATGTAAGCAAAAAAATGCGTGGCAACTCGGTTTAACATGGTTGTTTGAGTTGCTTAATGACCCTGTGCTTTACCAAAAAATAATAAAGTTGTATGCGTTCTCTTATACAGATTTAATCAAATTGACCGCAGAATTTGATGTTTATTTTTCCGAATGGGAGCAGCACGAGAAAGAGGTTATACGGAAATGTGCATTAGAAGAGCAAGGACTGAATGAAGTGATTGTCGTAAAAGACGAAATAATTAACAATCAAGCTCAAGAAATCCGCCGGTTGAATGAAGTGGTTGTAGCGAAAGATGCAGCGGTTACTCTTCAAGCCCAAGAAATTGGCCGCCTGAATGAAGTGATTGAGGCAAAAGATACAGCGGTTACTCTTCAAGATCA
>CANNLO010000280.1 GCA_947505055.1 Methylococcaceae bacterium
CGTCCACGTCGTCGTGCATTGCAGGTACTACCAGCCGAGGTGGCAAGTTTGCTGAAACTATCAAATAGATTAAAACTGTGTACCAACCTGATTTGATGTATTTAACCTTAAGTTGGCGCTTATGGGTTATAAACCCCGTCACGCTTCAGAAGTGTGTATGATTATTCGCTTATGGTGGATAAGCGCTACTGCTCTGCATCTTTATAAACCGTGGTCTGTCCCTTATTATTTCTAAAGCAAAAATGCGAACTATTAGCAAGTTCGCCGGGGCTTGGGGTTCAAAGAGAATAATACTGCAAACTGTATAAATTCCCAGTCGATTCGTATTTAATTTTTTATCGCCCTGCGCAAACAGGCATCGATGTTATACGTATCCTTCACGGAAACAGAGACATTGATAGTATTTTAAGTTCTCAAAGATAAAGCCAAATCACACTACATACTAGAAGTGTGTATTTATTCGCTTGTGGTGGATAGGCGCTACTGCCTCGAATCCACTCTGCATTGATCTGCTGTGCAGTCATTTATGGCTGCATCTTCATATACCGTGGTCTGTCTCTTATTATTCGGCTATTGCCTATTGCACCCTACGGTACTTGACCTTACTAAATAACATGTTAATTTATATTACCCTAAATTTGTAATCCATTTTAGAGCTTCATCAATATCAAGATAGAGGCTGGCATAAGTTGTTCGTAGCAAATCATCTGGGAGAGCCCAATTCCACTTCTCTTGCTGGAGATTTTTTACATCAGCTAATAAAATATCTAATGATGGGCGTTCATCGATTCCTGAATCAATGAGAGCCTTATGAATATCTTCAATTATATGTTTGCCTTTTTGAACCTCTACACCTGGGCCATCGGGTGTCGCTACAAAGCCACGTTTAATGAGAAGACAAGCTATAGCTTCATTGGCAGCATCGCTCAACCATGTCAGTATATAAATAACGTTGCCCTGATCTATAAAAAGCGTATGTCCCAGATTACGGTCAATATATCCCCGACGGGCCTCCTCCAAGAATCGAAGGGCAACTTCATCCAGAAATATCGGTAAATCATTTGATTCCAGTATCTTTCGCATACGTTGCCGAACTTGTGTGTGGGTTCGACCTGTACCGCCTGCGAATAGCGGTGGAGCACCGCCCGGTGAGTGGATAACATAAATTGTTTTCTGAGATTCCTCAATACCTTCAATAAACCATGTTTTTCCAGCAAATAAAATTCGCTGTCCTATCTTTATCATCATAGAGATAGGGATAGTCCCAAGCGTCTTTCCACTAGCAACGATCCGAAATTCTTCATCTATAATGAATGCTGCATAAAAAGTATAGTGATTCACAATTTTTTCGCCTAAACCACCATGTAATAGCACTCCTGAATAATCTTGTATTAACAGCTCCATCTGTCCAAGGTGCTTAACCAAGATTATGAAGTTTTCCTTTGAAATACCAAAAAACGGTGCGTTTTTTGTACATAGTAGCGTATAAAGCTGACTAACTGTTGCTCCACCATATTGAGCGATTATTGATAGTATCTGTTGAATAAGTGTGGATAGATGAGCACCTTTTGTTGCAGGAGGTTCAAACCAGCCTTCCAACAACAAAGAGATCATGGCTATTGTTTTAATGGTTTCAAGACGTAGTTCGGTTGAAAGCGATGTTAATTGCCCTCCTATTGCATTTTCGATGCAATAACTACGTAAAATAGCGGGCTCCCCCTTCCTTCGTCCAGAGCGTCCGAGACGTTGACGTAAACTTGCAACCGATGGCGGTGCGCCAATTTGTACGACACTTTTGACAGCGCCAATATCAATTCCCAGCTCAAGAGTGTTTGTGCAAATAGCTGTAGCTGGAATGTTTTTTTGTTTTAATGCCGCTTCAGTTTCAGTGCGAATTTCTTTCGACAAGCTACCGTGATGAGGCCAAAACTCATTAGGTACCTGTTGTTGCTGGCATAATTTGTTTAGTAAGTTTGTGAAGCGTTCAACTTCCCGCCTAGAATTTGGAAAAATGAGGTTATTTGATCCACGCAAAGATTTGAAAAGATGTGTTGCGATCAAACTTGGAGCCGCAGGCTCCCATTCCTCATTTTCATTTTTTTCTGATTGTATTACCAGTGGCTCTTCATAGCCTTTTAATAGAATTTTAAGTTCCGAATCTGATGATAGTGATTGTACAATCGCCACTGATTCACCTTCGCCTGAACGAAGAAACTCGGCAGCAAGCTTCATGTTTCCCAATGTTGCCGAAAGACCGATTCGAGGTACTTTACGCCCAACGATATGTTCAATGCGATGCATTAATGACTGAAGTTGCTTCCCTCGTTCTGATCCGATAAAAGCATGCAATTCATCAACTACAAAGAATGTTGAAGATTCAAAAATAGTGCCTAGAGAAGTTCCTCGATTGCAAAGCATAGCTTCAAGAGACTCTGGGGTAATAAGTAAGATACCATTACGTTTGCTGAGAAAACGTGCCTTGATAGAGGCAGATACATCTCCATGCCAAGGCCATACAGGTATATTCAATTGCCCACACAATCGATCAAACCGATCGAACTGGTCGTTAATAAGTGCCTTCAAAGGGCTGATATAGATGATAAGACCAGCCCCATCATGCTGTAACATATAGGTTAGCGCTGGCAAAAAGGCAGCTTCTGTTTTACCTGTTGCAGTGGCCGCTGCAACAATAACATCTCTATCCGCTTTAAGAATTAGAGGTATAGCCATTTCTTGTGCATCTCTTAATGAATCCCAACCTTCTGCCCAGATATATCGCTGGATACGTTCGTCTAATTGATAGAAAGTGGTGCTGGAATTAGCCATTAATTTAAGTTTAGCTTCTTAATAGATTACATTTTGAACGAAGCGAACTCGTCGTTTTCTTTAAGATCCAGTATTTGTTCAATGGAACCGTTTGTATCTGCAATAACCTCGATTCCTACGAGTAAGTCTTGCCATAAAACACCGGGGTTTTGTTCTAATACGGCTAATAAATTAATAAACGAAGTAATAGTTGTACGAGGTGTCCGAAAATATGCATCTCCTATCCGCCTTGAACAATGTTCCATGAAACTATAAATACCTTGCTCAGGTATCAGGTATTTGGTTTTGTCACCAGAAGCATATACATGGCATATTTTATGCAACAAGACATAGAAATCTTCAGGTGAGAGGCTTGAAAGTCGAACTACAGGTCCACTGAAATCGACCAAACCACCAGTGGCAAAGGTGTTTTGTGACAGACGACTTTGTAGCGCTGGGTAACTATAGATACCGCGACGAGTATCTAGCAGAAATTCAGGAGTACCGCCAAGAACGAAACCAAGCCCAACAGATGTTCCTTGCAAAGAATCATTCAAAATTCTCAGAATTTGTTCATAATTAGCATTGCGGGCTTGAGTGTTTGCCATTTTATATAGGTTCACGAGTTCATCTAGACTAATCAGTAGCCCAGAGAAACCTGCAAGACGAACAAAACGAGCTAATAATTTCAACTGATCATATATCGATGCATCATCAATAATACTTCTGACACCGAGTGCTTGCCTAGCATCCGTCTTGGTAGAAAATTCACCACGCAACCAACGCACCGCGTCAGATTTGAGTTGTTCATTACCCTCTTCAAAACCACGATAATAGGCGGCAATGACATCGGCAAAATCATAACCATTAACTAATTCAGTCAAGTGGTCGAGTTTTTGTCGGATAACAACTTCTGTCGATATGTTGGACGCTTTAGCTTCGGCTATGGCTGTGGCAATGAATTTTTCAACGATCCCCTCTAATGCACCGCCGTCTGGCTTAGTTCTCGTTGATAGATTACACATTAATTCGGCATAAAGTGATCTAGCTTGTCCACCACTTGCGTGTAAACGTCGATCAGGATTTAGGTCAGCGCTAGCAACAACAAGCTTTTTTTCTAACGCAACTGCACGTACTAAATTTAAAAAGAATGTTTTGCCTGCACCATATTCACCGATAACTATACGGAAAGCTGAGCCAGCATCAGAAATTCTATCGATATCACCGAGCATTGTTTCAATTTCTGAATTACGTCCAACTTGGATTAGGTGTTGGCCAATGCGTGGCACTACACCAGCTCTTAAAGATTGAATTACCGCATCACGGTCCTTGGGACGGATTATTGTTGTCATGCTTCAATTTTCTCCAAAATTTCAGGATTGATTTCAATGGGGTCATCACCTTCGGTGAATGGAATGTCATATATATCAAAAGCTGCTTCGTTGATGTGCTCAAGTGCCCCATCAAGCATTAAGTCGAAAGTAGTTGCTAATTCTAATAATTCTTCACGCCTCCATTCTGGTTGAGATAAAAGCATTCGGGCAAATGCAGCATGAGAAGAATCGAGGCCAAGGATGTGATTTTGAATTAATACTGCTTCAGTTGTAACACAAACTTTAGGACATTGTGTTACATCAGTTTCTTGATCATTGAAAATATTAGCTAACAATTTTGAGACTTTATCAGTGTCCTGTTGCAGCATAGTAATACGTGCAGAATTAAGCTTGAATCCAAATTCTTCGATGTTAGTGGACACTGGGGCAGTAATTTTGGCATCAGAAGCCTGAGCGTGGAGATTGCTGAATACTTTTTTAGTATCAACACCAAGGGCTTTGTATATTTTTTCTAAAATGTTTACTTCGTTAGGAGTAACGGTTCCGTCGGACTCCGCAACATTTGCCATGAATGTGGCAATTGATTCTCTAGTTGAAATATCAAGTGATTCAATCTTATTTTTCACGGAGGCTATCGTAATCTGAGTTGTTACGAGTATGCGCAAGTGTGCCAGCAACCCTCTAATATGACAAGGAGTAAGGTGCGGCCATAATCTTATCTCATTATTCAAGTGATTTAATTCATTGGCGCTAAATTCTCCATCGGCAGATGCTACGATCGATGCTAACTGAATAGTTAAAAGAGCTACTTGATAAGCGGGAGTATTATCAATATGATCAGGATTTTTGAAAAGGATCAAACCGTCAGATGGCCTAGTAAGTTTCGTGCCTACCAGTATGTCGGGTTCGATACTGATGCTAACAGACTCTAGGTCTATTCCTGGGATAAGCATTTGGTATTTTGCAAGAGTAGGATCTACTCCCAATGTTGAGAATTGTTCTGAAAAGTTCATAGCTATCAACTCGTCTTTTACTCTTGCATTAAGAGCTTCTAAACTTTCAATAGACCATTTACGATGATATTGAATAGCAATCAAATCAATAGAGTGACTGGGATGTTTATATAGCTTTGTATTAAGTGTTGGGATTGTTAAATTATCTTCTATGTAAAATCCACCAATATCAAATAGTTTATGGTGATTTGGACATAAACATAGGATATTGCTAATTGTGTCTGTTCCATTGTGTGGTTCACCTAGCGCTCTGATATGAGCCGCCTCTGCATACCAATAGTCGCCAGACTCAAGACGGGTTGAACAGATTTGGCATTTATATTGATATAAATCTTTAATCTGTTTTGAAATAAATGCATTTCGAATTATTTTGTTTGTTTCGTAACTTTTGCGAATTGGTGGTGTGATGGGATAAACAGTCACCCTAGATTGATTTATTTTTTCAATAAATTCCGATTTTGAAGGGGGTGATAAAATAATTTGTTCAGTAGATAAAGTTACATCACCTGCAAGTCGTATAGATAATTTATCTTCATTATTTTTATATATCTCCCAAATGCCATGTTTTTTTGTGTCATAAATTTCATAAAAACCGTTTGCATTTTTGAATAGACAGTCATATTTGTTATTTGTATTAGTAAGTCTTACTTTTTTACCACCGTTGTAATGAATACGTAAATGTGAGTTAACGGTTATCATCGGAGTATCAAATTTGATATTCTGAATCTTAATATTTGGATGGTTTTCGATAAAATATTGTTCTATTTGAGGGATTGACGCTTTGCCATTCATTACCTTAACTGCGTCTCGAATCATTCCCAAAATAGCCATTTTATTACCCTTCTATCTAATATTTTTAATATTTGATTTAGTTCATTTAATAACCTTATTTTAATAATATAGAAAGAAGCTATTGAAATTAGTTACTTATAATTGTAGCAAGTAGCCTCGATGAAGTAAAACTGAATCGAGAATTTATTTCAAAGTCCGTAAGTCGTAGTGTGGTTTCGCGACAGAGACTGTGAAAGAATTCAAAATACCGGAAACTTGCTTTATAACCGCTTTCGGTATTTTTTGAAAAAATGGTGGGTACTTTACGTTTTTATCTCAATTAGTTAGTTACTTTCTTAGTTGAGTGCTGGTTTAGTCGCTCATTGCTTGCTCTTACCCTCTATTTTATGCAAATCCAAGGTTAGCGGTGTTATTTTTATTACGCTGGAGACAATAATCCCTTAGCGTACCGATACCAAGAATATTCAGTACGCGCGTGAAGTTATA
>CANNLO010000281.1 GCA_947505055.1 Methylococcaceae bacterium
CTGTCTGTTCGTACACTCCCATAAAACGCTTTACTGCTCTAGCTATTGATACGGCCGAATTTGGATCAAACGTTTGCTCCGGATCAAGCACATCACGCACATAATCCAATTCTGGCGCTAACACTGGCAAGTTGGCTTGCCGTGCTTCTATTAAAGGCAGGCCAAATGATTCAAAGTTTGACGGGTAAATAACTGCTCCAGATCTGGCATAAAGCGCCAAGACCTCACCGTGATTCAATTGACCAACATTGGTCATTTTTAAATTATGCTGTTGCCGCATAGCGTCAACTTGTTGGCATAATTTAGTAAATCGAGCTTCCTCCAAGGTCAAGCATAGCGAAGGAAATAATCCTTCTTGAGCTAACAAGCACCAAGCTTCGATTAATTTTTGGTGATTCTTGTGCGGTTCACCTGATGCAACATACAAAAAGTCAAAGTCATTATCTTTTTTCACCCCTTCTTCTAAAACGTTTCGCATATAGCCATTGGGTTCTGCTACAAAGGGTAGAATACGAATCGGTTTGAGTCCTTGTATTTTTATTTCCAACAATCTTTTCATGGTTTGCGTTTGCACAACAAATTCGTCAGCATTAATTAACTTTCCAGCTAACCATAGCCTTTCCATGGCAAGACGCAACCTAACCCTGAAAGGAAACTTATTAAGAGAAACATCATCAATCAAATAGCGGTTTTGTACAAAAACAATGGTGTACCCTTTTAATTTGAACAACGGAGGAAGATTGCCAAAACACAACACCCTGTCATCCGCTCTAACATTCTCGGCAAGCCATTTTTCTGCATTCAAACGCTGCCGCACAGAAGGTTTTACTCGCTTAATTTGCACCTTATCGGCTAAATTTGTCGCCAAAGGCATACGCTCATCTACACACACGAAAAACTCTGTTTTGTCGTGCACTGAGTTTAGTAAAGGTTCAAGTAAAGACCTGCCGCCGCCTTGGTGCACATTAGGTGCATGGATGTAAAATCGTCCAGACATTTTTAGCTCAAGACCTCATTTGTGCGATAAGCGCTTTAGATAGATTAATGATGTTTTACCTGTCTGATACAAATGAAGGAAAGCTAGTAACTTTATATAAATTCCGCTAAACAAAACCAAAAAGCCCCGCTTAGTCTTGATTGCGGAGAATAAGGTATCCCAAGAAAATAAGTCATGCAGTAAAGCTAGAGCCTGCTCTGGCTTATCAATAATGAATAAATTGATTGAACGCATCAATCGATCCCTACGTTCCAGCCACCGGTGATTACGCAGATCATCGTCATTAAGCAATACTTGAACCTGTTCTTGTGCCAAGTAATGCTCAGTGACGAGAAAAAAATCTGCTCTTGCTGTCTCTAAACGAACACGCGCAGAAAATTGATTATTACCAATTCGGTAACGCATTAAAGGCTCTAAGAGATAGCCAACCGAATGATATTGAAGGATACGCAACCATACATCTAAATCTGCACTGGATTTAAAAAAATCTCCTCGCCAATATTTAATTTCTTGTTGATACACTTGGGTGCGCACCATCACGCTGGGACAAATGAAAAAATTGGAATGACGTAAAACAGCTTTAAACAGGGCACTAAAATCATATATACCACTTTGATTTACAATGTCTTTTGGCAAGTGAAGCGCACCAACTTTATGACCTTTGTCGTCGATCAAACTTGCTTCGGTGAACACTGCGCCTGCTTCTGTACGGGCTTCCAAGAAACTTACTTGCTTTGCAACCATATCCGGTTCATACAGATCATCAGCATGGAATATCCCGGTGTATTTTCCTTCCGCCAACTGAATACAACGATTAAAATTACCTTCGCCCCCTATGTTTTCTTTATGACGATGAATAATTACTCGTGAGTCCACAATCGACTCAATAACGTTTACCGTTGCGTCAGTGGAGGCGTTATCAGAAACGTGTACAACCAGATTAGCGTAGGTTTGAGCCAGGATCGACTTCAACGTCTCAAGCACCGTTTCTGCAGCATTGTAAGTTGGAATGCAGACACAAACCAGCGGCAATTCACTTGGCTTACTGTGACTGTTATTAATCTTGGTCAATTGCTAGGACTCGCAAATATGTTCAAGGGAATCATAAAATTTATTGGCCATGTCACTTCTCAAAAAATTACGTCCAGCAATTCTCATTTCGTTGATTTTTTCAGTGGATAAAGTGGCGACATCTTCCCACATTTCTGTCCACGTTAAATATTTCCGGCAATCCACGAATACATCTTCCGGGATATAATCCAATATATCCGGAGCTCCCATATAAAGAGGGATTGTGCCTGCATATAAACAATCGAATATTTTTTCAGTTATATAACCATCCATCCGCATGTTTTCAAAACACAAGCAGAACTCGTAATTTTGAAGTACTTCAAACTTGGATACGCACTTGCCTTTGTAAATCGACATAAGCGCTCGATAATGTCGCCAATACGGCAGCCACATAGCTTCTCTTGACCACCATTTATCCCACCCCATACCATACAAATCAATAACTCCGGCATTTGACAATTCAGCCATAGCCTCGATGCGTAAACTGTACTGCTCTCGACTTCTGCCATGTGGATTATGGCTGCCATTGATAACAACCACACGTTTCATTCTTTCTTCATGCTCCCAATACGGCTCCAGCACATCATTATGGGGGATAGGCCAAAAAAGTCTATGAAGCTTACTGGTATCGACTCCTTCTATTGAATATCCATCCCCATTAATATTGTGTATGTAAACTCTATCAAAAACGCTTGTCAATCGAGGTAAGGCTTCATAGAGGGAGGGCACAACAACTGGGGGCTCCATAATAACAAAAGCAACCATTTTCGAAGATCCATCAAGCAACACCCTCTCAAAATTATCAAGAATTCCGAGAGAGTAGTAATGACTTTGTTGTGTGTTGTGACCGAGCTCTTTGAGCAAATAGTCCGCTGTATGTACACTGCTGCCTTTACTCTCCATATGTTCGCGCAAGCGGTGGAATGGTAATAACTGGCCATCGCGATTTAGTACAGGATTAGCTAAATCAAATAAACCATCAGTATCGAAAGCGCGATATGATGGATCAATGAATATACTTCTTCCAACTTTTGAATTATGATCATTCATGTGTCTTGTTTCCATGCAATAAAGGCCGTATCAAAATGTATTGAAAGAGAAAAAAGATAATTCCTACTATAAACAGTTGTGCAACGACTACAAATAAGCTCCCAATGCTACCATTTTCCCTACGCAATATTTCTGCCAATAATATAAGCACTAGTCCCATACTCAAACTCATTATGAGCATTTTCTTAGGCAATTTTACTGTAAGTTCCTTTCGAGTGAATACATAGGTTAAAATGAAAGTTGTCACTGACGAAAGCATTAATGCTGCACCCACACCGTTTGAACCCTGTTTGGACATTAACAACCAAATTAAAGTAATAGACAAAGATGCTCCTACTAGACTGGGGGTAATTAGTAATCTAGTTTTCATTCGTGCATGAGCAACCATTCCATATACTCCAGAGGCAACTCGTGCCAATTCAGCACCTACCCCCCATCCAATGAATTGGAACGACGACCAATATTCTGAACCAAGCATTGCACGGGTTAATTCAGGCGCAGTGGCAAGAATTACGGAACCAACCAAAATCAACGACGGAAAGATGGCGCCCGCATAATCGCTCCAAGCCTCGGATTGCTTGAGCTTATTGTCATTAGCAATATTCTTATAGAAGGTAGGCTGCAAATAGGTGGTAAATACTGATTCGAATGCCGAGATTATCCCGGCGCTAATTCCATATCCTGCCGCAAATAGACCAAGCGCATGCAGACCAAGACTAGATTCCATCATAAACCGATAACTTTGTGTCTGCATCCAGCCCAACCCGACAGCAATAGAGATCGGCCAAGCAAAGTCTATCAGCGCGTTAATGTGCTGCTTAGTTGGTTTTTGTAAGACATCTTGCACATTCAATTTTGTGAAAAAAATCTTCCAACCTAATGCTGCAAAAACCAATTGGCCTAAAAGTAAACCAATAATCCAATTTTCTGCTCTAGGTGCAAATCCAATAACAAAAATAATAGCGGCTACTAAACTCATTGCTCCGGTTGCTAAAGTTAGTGCCACAAACCACCCTCTATAACCCAATAAATTTAGCCCCGGAATAACAACTTGGTTGACTGTTGTAAACAGCAACGACCCACCAACTAAAAGTAACGTCAAAGCGGTTGTGGTGTGTATACTGACCCACCCAGTTTCAACAAATATCCATAATGATGCAATCGCAACACCACAAACAGTAAGAAGGTATAGCCAGAAATAATTGTAGTAATGCTGTACTTTACCTACCGCATTCCAAACATGAAGCCGGCGGTTCATAAACATTCCAACAGGGTTAAGTAACAATAAGGCATAAAAAGCGACGATTGATGCAACAAGAAATACTTTAGCCATTTCTTCAGGTGGTAATAAAGTTGTCGAAACTTTAATGGTTGCAAAGATCAAGAAAAATTGGGCAAAACGTCCGAATGCAATCAGTAGCATCGCTTTCTCGACCCAAAATAGATGCTATCAAAAATCGAAAGGCAGTTAATCATAATCAGTGTCTTACAATATATTTTATGACCGATTTAAAGCGATTCCAGAGCACAGTTGAATAAATGAATATTTCCGTATTTATGACCTGAAATTTAGTTACTAGCACATCATCTTTCTTCACATACCAATCGTTACATCCTGTTTTTTTAAATCTTATATACGACACAGATTGCATAAATTTTTTCACCTGTGAATCGATTCCATGTGAGTTATCTTCAATAATCACAATTCTGGGAGATATCTTACTAAAAGACAAACCTGCCAGAACTGACAGCTCATGCCCCTCAACATCAATAGTTAAAAAATCAAAAGACGTAATTCCACAATCAAGCAAAATATCATCCAGTCGAGCAGTCTTCACTATTATTTTTCTTATTCCTTTATCACTCAAACTTTTAATACGTGCAAAATGGTTATCATCCTTTTGTATTGTAGAAAGAGTTTCCACGCCTTCTGCAACATAAAACTCAACTTCACCTGCCTTTTCACTTGCAGCAATCTCCATGACCTCACAAGTTCGAACACTCCTAATTTTTTCGCAAAAATCTGGCATTGGTTCGACGACTATACAGCGCCAACCCAGCTTTTCGAAAAAATAGCTGTTGCTGCCAGTTACACCATCAAATCCACCAACCTCAACACAAGTCCCAATTTTTTTATTGAAAATTTCATTAAGAATTTTATCTTCGCCAAATTGGGCATAATAATTTTGAAGTTCCATTGTAATCCTTGGTTTTATTATTATAAGGCGACAGTTATTAAAATGACGGTCGCTAGTAGTACAGTTTGTAGTCTATTTGATAAATCTGTTTTTACTAGTTTGTTTATCTACCAACAATATCGCATTCATCTCTTCTATAAGGCTTTCAAGTGAAGTCATACTGGGCAGATAACCAAAATCTGCCGCTCTTGTATTGCTCGAATAGTAATGAGGCTTGCTACCGGTTGCATTGATAGAGAGAGCTGTGGCTACAGTTTCGTACTGTAGTCCATATTTTCCCTGCATTGCAGCCAAGAGAGTCGGCTTGTCAATCGGTGCTTTGCTGTAACAATCAACCACGGCATTGGTTGCCGGTAACGTTAATAACGCGATCACCAAATTATAAAAATCAGAGGGATGTATAAAGTCCCGCACAATATAATCTGAAGATGTTTTCAGCACCGTTTTATCACGAATGGCACGGACAATATCGGTGATTAAAAACCGTGCCGACATATCCTGGGTATGGCTAAAATAATTAAACAGCCGAATATCAGTAATCGGTAAATGAGCCAACGACCGATGCCTGCATTCGGCATGTAACTTGGCTACGGCATACCAGTCTTGTGGTTGCAGGTTGTTAATGGCAACCGTCGCCTTGGTATTTTTATCGACCGGTGCTTCAAAACTTGCACCATAGGCAGCACCGCTGCTTAGAAAGATATAGCGGCATTGCGGATGTTGCTCTAAATAGCTCAAGGCCATTTGATCGTATTTTGAGGTGACATCGAAGATCGATGCACCCATTGCTTCGGTCTGTGCCGGATTTCCTACGCCAACGAAATTAAGGATGGCATCAAAGGCCTCGCTCGAACTAAAGGCGGTGAAATCATAGACCCAGTATTTATTCGATAGGCCGTTGCTTACCAGCCATTGCGACACAGTCTCTGGCCGGCGGGCAAAAAGTACCAATTCGTCAGTGCCTTGTTTAGAGAAGGATAGTATCAAGTCTTTAGCTATTTGGCTGGTAGCTCCAAGGATGGCTATGCGCATAAAAACTCCTCAGTTAATCCACCTTGCGTATTCATCATCGATTGCTTGGCAACC
>CANNLO010000282.1 GCA_947505055.1 Methylococcaceae bacterium
CTAATGTCGTTTGTTGTAAGTTTTTCCACGCCATTTTAATTACCTAGTTCAGATGATTTTCTATGCTGTATTATCTCATTTTTATGATATTTTTACTGGGTTCGTGCAAAGGTCTCACTACAAATTTAAGTTTACCAATTGACCGCGTCCTAACTAAATAACTTACGACTGGTAATACTTGGACGACTTCTGTAGCAATAAACTCAAGTGATAAAGTATTTTTTCGGACTGTTAAATCTTAGCTCTTGATAACGTCTAAATTTGCAAATAAAAAGTTGTTTTTTGTGAATGGTTTTACTGGTTCCCAACTGGTGTAATCAGTCAATCATAACAGGACAATTTTTTAAGCAGATTACTTATAAAATTTCTACTAATATACAAGTTTATGTCCAAACTTATTCGTTGAATAAGTGATAGGGGTTGATGCTTTTTTACTTAGAGTTCGCTCAAAAACTCAGAAGCCAAGAATTCAAATAACCCTTCGTCATTAATCTGACTGGTGTTATGAAGATCCGTTTTGTCTTTTGTAACAGGAATTCGATGAACTGAACAACAGAGCGATAGCGAAAAGAAGATTTTTAGTCCGCGATAATAGCCGACATGTGTTAAGTCCCTAATACACCAGCAATGCTTTTAATAAATCCAACCTATTAACGATAAAGGAATTGGCATCTGTTGTCAAAGCAATAAGGCTATCCTCATAGGACTGAATAACCCTTCCCTCCTTAATAATTTTTTCTCCTTGTTTTGCAAGCAACTCTAGGGTGTATCGGGCCAATTCAGACTTGCTTCTCATACCTTTTTTTATTGCAAAAAGGAACAGTTGTTCGAATCGATTTAAAGCTATACCACCTCCAATAACAGGGCTTGCCAAAAATCCAATATTGTTTTCAAAATGAGCCTGTTGTAGAAGTGTTTCATTTAATGCATTGCTAGATTTTTTTAAACTAGTAACTATGTCTTCGTCATGACAAGGCGAAACAAATCTAAAATGAACAAGGATAATTATTGCATCAATGCATTGTAAGAGTTCCAAGTCCGGTAGTGCTGAGAGCAAATCATCGATACTGGACGGTAAAAATTGATTACTTTCAAGGCAGTTAATAATAGGGCGATAAATCTCTTCTTTCAACTCAATCTCACCAATTGGCATTTTTAATTTTGAAGAAATTAAAGTTGGGTGGACTATCAACGAAAATCTCATTTTTCTTAATTTTTCCATCCTTTTAGAAAAAGAAATGTTCTGCTTTCCTTTTGCATAAATATCTCTTCTAAATTGTCTTGAGACAAAGTAATCCTTGATTTGCTCCTGCATGATAGTATCTTGAATGGTAGAAATAAATTGCAAGCCTTCGGCACTAAGATTAAGTGAATCAAGGCAATCTGCAGGTGCAGCTGTTGTAATAAAATCGACCTTAGCTGAGGCTAAATACTTAACAACATCAGTGAAGTAAAAGCATTGCCAGTTATCATTAAAATATTCATGCGCAAGATAACTCGAATTTTGCTGGCACATCTCTTCAAGACGTGGCTTAAGTGTGGGGGCCTCTAAAAGATATTTGGGATTTAAATCTAATAATTTTTGACTAAAAACGAGTGCATTTTTGACTTTATAACCACTTTTGAATCCGGAGTTATCATAGTCATCAAAGATTTTAAATAATTTCTGTAACGGAGCAGCAGCAGCCCACCCAGGCATGCTATTGTAACTGACATAAAGTTGCCCTCCAACCTTTAATTTTCTACCCACTATATCAACTAGGTGCTCTCGGTTTTCTTCATTAACCCAGCTCCAAATGCCATGCAGACTAATTGAGTCAAAATTTGGTAAATCGTGCGACAAAAAATCAGCAAAACTAGAATCCAATATATGTGTATTCAAATTTGATTTTTTTGAAAGCAATTGTGCATTCAAAGCATGTGAGGGATTGAAATCAGTTCCATAAAATACTCCTGGATTGGTCGCGGCATGAATATTGAAAGATAGTCCTTGGCCAAAACCCAATTCACAATGAGCTGTTTCAGATGAAAATGGTTCACTCCAAATACCTTTGACTAGCATACAAAATCTTTGAAAAAGTGGACTTAACTCTCGCTCATATCCATAAATGTAATCTACATCGGTAATATATCCTTCGTTCCATTCACTACTCATTTTTTAAACCTTTCATCAATATTTTGCATTAAATAAATGGGCGGATTCAACTTCGAAGTGCAATACTAGTAATCAAGCAGCTCTTTACGGTGTTTTAGCAAAAAATACCGAATGAGGCGTTTTAAAATTAAGTGTTTTCGAGGTCGATGATTAAGTTTATTCATGACTTCAAGCCCCTTTAGTTTACTTTACTTTACTTTACTTTACTTAAACTCAGAGGACGCGTAAAAATGGTCTGAAAAAATGTCCCGATGTCATGGTCTTTGTTTATAGTCGGTAGTGAAATTGTAGCGCTACCTGTTTTGCGTATCAGTTGTAAATGCGTTTGTGTAGTTAACAGCCAAGTACCTATGGGTGAAAAAGGGGTGACTGAGAAGGCACTTGCCGCAAAGGTTAGTGTTAATGCCACCAAAACTTGGAGAAAGGGTTTATTCATAAATATCAAATTTGTTAAACCTGAACTAATACAGTTAAATAAGTGTTATCGTAAATGGAACATACAACTCTATCGATGGTTACCTCAAACTCTCTGCCTGCAAACCCTCGACAGACTTATCCTCAACTAAAGCATCACTCAAAGCTTTGGCGTAAGCGATACGAGCAGTTTGCATTACCGCTGCCAGGGCATTCAATCTCGCCAGTTCTTGGTCCACGAATTGCAAACTTTGCAGTTGAGCTTTGGCTTCGTCCGAGAGCTTTTCGGTATCGTAATCTTTGTCGTCTATTTTGATGATTGTCATAAGTTTTCCTATTGGCTTAAATTAAAAAAACCACTGCCTTGTGAGCAATGAGAGTTTTTGTTTACTTTTTCAACCAGATCGTTGAGTGGTCTGGCTTAGCCTTTGGAGCTTCTTAAGAAGCTAGTGTAACTAAACCTGCAGCATCGGTTGAGTTGAAAGTATGAAAACCAATCAACTCTATTACCTTATTATCTGCAGCAGTGACTCCACCATTTTGATGGTGCAGATAAGTTAAATGGATATAAAATTCAGATATTTATGGTTAATTAGAAGGTTGGAAATAGCGTAAAGATTTTTTCCAAGCAATTTTAGCAACTTTTCTACCTAAAACTCGACTGCTTAAATCTCCATCTTTAAAATGGATCCCACCATAACGTCTTGAAATACCCGCTTGATCAGCTGCCTCGGTAAAGGTCGCCCACTTAAGTATAATATCTTTATGAGGAACAACCCCAGGCTCAACGGTTGATGAGCCTGCAGCTATTGTAACTTTCGCACCAAATTTGTCGCTGCCAGTAAAAAGTCTAAGCGTTTCTGCAGCCGATGCACTGAAGGCACTATGACCCGACACATACTCTGCAAATGGAGGGGTGATTGATGTGGTTGGTTGATAAGGTATCCATGCCTCTCCATTTACATAACCATTCCAAGACTTAACTTGTAGCCCATTATAGAGAAAACGAATTGCAGATATTGGTCTAATGTAGTCAAAGTAACGCTTTGCATCCCATGTAACTATACTTGAATCAAACATTGCATTAGTTAAAGAAAAGAACATTTTTACATCTGTATTTAAATCATAATGATGCGTGGCTGATACATTGGTTGCAAATAATGTCCAGTGACCAGGCGGTGTTTCAGATTTTGGCCCATTCGCCCAATATTCTGCAATTGCTTTCTGTTTGTCAGTAAGGTGCGCAGTTATATCTAAAATTTGTTTTGCCTGTGAGTTATAACGTTGACGCTCCAAGTCATAATCAGCAGGTAAAGGTATAGTAGGGCGAAACTGGTCACCAGATGTTAATGAATAAGGTGCAACTGACCCCCATTGTGGAGTGAGAAACTTTTGACCAGGGAGTGGTTGCCAATTACTCGGGTCATTCAATTGTGTCGGTGTATTAACTGGCTGATAGCAAGTGTAATCGCTGTACGGAAGTGATGAATCCATGACACATTGATTTGCAACCTGATTCCCCAATTGATTGGAACCATCGTTATGACGAAAATTTAAAACTGCAGTTGCAGCTACATGACCTACACCTGCGGGTTTTGAGGTGTCAGTTGAATAGATTCTTGGGTCATATCCCAATTCAATTAATAAGGCATCGAAAGAGTCTTTTTGTGCAGTTAATGGAAATAAATCAGCTAAACAATCTCGTGCCGCATAACTCATAGCTTCAGATTTATTTATATCGGTACGTTTATACACGGGTTGTCGCAGATCACCCGCTAATTGTGTTCCATTAGCTTGATAATCATAAGCTGCCCAAGCGTCATACATGCACGTATAGGTAATTGCTAATGCTCTTGCCGTTTTCGTTGGTCCTGAGTTAGTTGTTCTAACTGCAGAAATTGCAGCATTATTCCATTGAGTTTCAATGCTTTCCGCTATTGCGTTTTGTATTGAAAGAAGTGAAATTACAATATATATAATCGCATTATGTAATTTTAATTTGTTATTCATGAAGAAACTCACCCATATGCTATATATTTACCCAGTATGCGATAGCATCGCCAGTAAGTGGCACAAAGACAATCGCGTGTATTCAAAAAATCCCCACACCAAGCCACCAAGCGACAAAGCAACACTCACCCATATGGACCCTCTTTCACTTTTAAGATAAAGTCTCTTATATGCGCTGTACCTGGCTATAATATATAAATACTACTAACTGTTGAAAACCAGCTCAGTCCCCAACGCATCATTCAGGGCTTTGGCGTAAGCGATACGAGCAGTTTGCATTACCGCTGCCAGGGCATTCAATCTCGCCAGTTCGTGGTCCACGAAATTTAAGCTTTGCAATTGAGCTTTGGCTTCGTCCGAGAGCTTTTCGGTATCGTAATCTTTGTCGTCTATTTTAATCATTGTCATGGTATTTTTCATCGAAGCATTATTTGCTAACGCCTTAGGTGATCCTTCATAAACCATATTATTTACAAGAGAATCCATCTTTTCTGCAAGCAAGATTGGGTCATAGAGTGTATATCTACAGTTTCGTTTAAAATCTAATAAGTGCGTGATAGCTTCAATATTACGACCTTGATTGAAGAGCTTCACAGCATGGCTTGGAAAAAACTCCACCTCCCAGCAATCAATACCGGTACTATCAAGGATGGGCATTACATAGTCGTGTTCATCTGCTAGGTCTGCTAAAAAGTATTTGATTGGCTCAATAAAATCACACCCGAACCATCTTGCATAAGCGACCCATTTAGTGGGCCTTGGATCAGTTTCAAATAAATAGTAATTTTGACTGATTGTTTCTTGTATCAATGACACGTTGGCAAAGCCATGTAACAGAGCACTTTCCCCTATTTGTTTTAAAATAGTGCCAATTCTTCCATCGTCTTCAAAATAGCGCCTTTGCGTGGAGGGACCTAAAGTGGGGTTTATATCCACTGCACAGGCATACTGTAAAAGTTTGCCATGCTTAAAAAGCGCATCTACGCCAATTAGTTCTCCCGTTATAAATGACTGGGCAAGAAGAGGCTCCTCAAAAGCATAAGCAGCCATGAACTTGTTATACGCCTGCGCTTCCTTAAAAATACTGACACCTTCTCCTCCATTTGAATAGTTTTTCTTAATAACAATGGGCAAACCGAGCGTTTGTAATGCTTCCTTGGAAGATAGTGGGCAGTTGATAATTTTGAAAGTGGGACTGGGGATGCCTTGTTTGTAACAGTGCTCGGCAAAACCCACTTTATTTAGTATGGGTAGAGCTGTTTCATTGCGTATGGGTAGCAGTTCTTTCAGTGCCTTTATATTGCGCCTATAAATTTCCCAGAGAATAGGATCATCGCCAACCAATATATAGTTATAGTCATTATCCTTGACCCAGTTGACCAGCAGAGCCAATAAACTTTCCATAGAATCGCCCGTATCAAGCCAGCGTTCATAAAAACTGGTTTTACATAGCAAATTACGCCTTGGGCAGGCTATATGCACGTCATACCCCGCTTGTTTGAGCAAATAGGGCAGCTCTGTCAGCACGCTCCAGTTAAAGGTGACTAATAATATTTTGGGAGGCATAAGGGTATAGTGTTTATGATGATCATCAAATCCATAGGGTCCGAATTAGCCAGCTAACTTAGTGGCTATTATTCTATTGCGCTATGCAATTCATAGTTAGTTTGTGGCATTAATAACTTAGTGAAGCCCACCACGTCCTTTTTCAATCAACGGCGCAAATGCCGTTATTAAACGTTGCGTATTGTTAGCCATATTATGAACCGTATCACTTACGCTTTTAGCTCTGGCAAC
>CANNLO010000283.1 GCA_947505055.1 Methylococcaceae bacterium
AACATTCTTAGTGTTGACTGCGAAATTGCTTTGCTTTGGGGGAAATTGCGCGTTCCGGAATATCAACATGCGCTGGATAAATTAATTGCTGCAACTGCGTTAAACTACGATCTTACTGTTGTTACGCGTAATGTCAAAGATTTCGAAAGTACAGGTGTTAGTCTATTGAATCCTTTTGTAGAGTAAAAGGTAATAGAATGCACTAAAACTGAGCTAAATTAAAGTGATATACATGTTCAGAGCGATAACGGGTTACAAAAAAATCGATTCCTGCTCTAAGGCCTTACCATAGTGTTGTGATAGACCACCTAATCTAATAAAGTCAGCATTCAAGGCATTCATGTCACTTAGCATTTCAATGGCATTTTCAAATTGCACACGGGTTTTCAACCAAATATCGGTACTGCCAAATTTGTCCAATTTATTTTCCCAATCCGGCAGCCAATAAAAACGTAGAGTTGTGTCATAGTGAAGAGCTTTGGTCAACCGGACGTAGTTAGATAATCCAACGCCGTCATAGTCCGGGAACAAAATTACTTCATCGGTTCGTTTTTGTTCAGAAAGCCATTGTAATAACACGTCAGATAACTGCCCCGCATAATAGGCTAGACAACCGTTAAAATTTACCTGCAACCAGTCGTAGCGATCAAACAATGCCTGATTTTCTACTAAGAGTAGCGGCCTGTTACACTGCCATGCATGGCCGACGTTAATCTGTAAGGCAGCAGCGCCAAAGTGCTTGGTGAGTTCCGAAATATGCATCGCTTTATTTTCATCCTGCCAGACAACTTCAGAATCCCAGGCTTTCATCAATAAATAACAGCACTCATGTCCGGTTTTGCCGGCCTTACTGTTGCGATCTATGCCAATATTGCGGCTGCGTGTCGGCAGATTGGCCGGTAAAGAATCTTCATCCAACGGATGTAGTTGGCGTAGATAGTTGATAACGCTTTGCCGGTTAATGATCCGATAAACTGTGCTTCGGCCTTGTTTGAGAATTTCGATTTGCCGGGTGCTCAGCGCAAATTGTTCCAGTTTTTTTCGCTGGCTAGAAGTAAAGGCGGAGGCCGTTAGCAGCTGGTCACTGGCGAGCAGTAGCTTTAAAGCGACTGATAAAATGCTCATGGTTGCTTATCCTCATCTGAAAGAGTCTCCAGAATCTGCCAGTTGAGTCGGCTGATGTGGTTTTTACCCTTTGTGGTGCCGATGGGTACGCAATAGCGAGCGGTGATTTGCGGTTCTGGTGAGGCGAAAATCAGGGTAAAGCCAAATTCCTTTGCTATTTCAATTAAATTGCGTTGGTTACGCTGATCCAGCGAGGCGGCCTCATCCAGATAACAGACTGTTTTAATGGCTTTGCGTGGGTCCTGCATTTGATTAAGCATTGCCAGACCAGTAATTAGTTTGGCCATAAGAACCGTACCATTTGATGCGGCGCTGTCGATGTCTTCAAATTCTGCCGGAGTTTGATTTTCTTTAGCAATAATAAAAACCAGCCGAAATAAATGCTCAACCCGCAAGCCGCCTCGCGCTTCACCTTCCTTGATCAATGTGTCTTTGGCCTTATTCAGTTCCTTATCATCCAACACTGCATTGTGGTCAAATATATCGAAGGAGTTTCCCGATTCAACTTGTTCCGAGGTGGAAATCAAGGTTTGTATCGCCCTGACTAAGGACTCTTCTTCTCTGGGTTCGATTTTAAATATCTTAAGATCGGAAAGCTGGCGGCGATTGATCTTATTATTAAACTCGCGCATCCGCCGTTTAAAGGTTTCCAGGCTGTCACGCAAATCCCGCAGAATGGCCGCCACCTGTACCACAGCCGAACGGGCTTTACGTTCTATGGCGGCTTGTTCCTGGCCAAGTTGAGCAGTGTAATTAAATAAAGAGTTCAGTTCCTGTTCGACAGTATCCTGAGATTGAAATTTATTCACCCCATCGCGATGCAATTCCCCAAGTTGTTGGTTTAGTTCATCATCAATTTGTTTTAACTTTTGACAATCGCAATTATAGCTTTCAATGCAGTCGGCTAATGTCGGCATAGCCAGTTCTGCGGATTCCATACAAGGGGAATAAGGCAATTGCTCCAGAAAGTTAAATGGAGATTGTTGATCTCGACGTTGATGACGCGCACTGTTAATTCGGCGATGTTGGTTTTGTAGGTCATCCTGTTTGATTTTAAGGCTTGCCTGCGTTTGGGCGAGGGCTTTTTTCTTATCAGACAATGCAGATTCTTCCTGCTCAAGAACTTTCAGTTCTTCTTTAAAGCCTTCAATTGATTGTAATCTTTCTAACGCACCAGCCTGTAACGACAATAATTCTTCATAGTTTTTTACATCCCTTGCCAGATCCGTAATTTGCTGTTCCAGTTTTTGTTGGTGTTGCTTTTGTTGCGTCAATGTCTCAACGGTTTTCAGCAAATTCTTCAACTCAGCCAGCTGATGTTCACAATCATTGATTTCGGCTTCCAGTTCCTGCATGGTTTTAATGGTGAGGTTAGGTTCCAGCGCCGACAAATCCAGTAACAATCCGGGCAGTTCCAACCGGTTAGCTGACAGCCGCTCTTCCAGTTTTGCGACAAATGACCGGAAGGCGGTTTGATCGCTCAGTTCTACGGCATTGCCTTGAGCGACCGGCAAACTTAAAACCGATTTTGCCAGCAACCGGGTTAAGAGATCAAAGCTGTCAGTCGGCAATAGTTTTTGCAGTTGCAGATATAAATTGTTGTTGAGACTCGCCAGCTGCCGGTGCAGATCGGTTTGCTCCTTACTGATTTTTGCAATTTTTCTTTTGATCGCCTCGGGCGATTGCTGTTGTTCGGCATTGCCGATGCTACGAACCAACTCGTCGCGCTGTTTATGCAAGACTAGTTGCTGGGTTTGTAATTGCGCCAAGTCGCTGACAAACTGAAACTGAATGTTCAGCTCTCGATAACGCAGTTCAATTTTTTCCTGGCCTTTTAACGCGGTTTCGGTTTCGGCTTGGTCTTTGTAAATCGTTTTTTGGCGATTTTCCAAATCTGCGGCTTGCCCGGTCAAAACCTGAAGCCGCTGCCGGAGTTGTTCGGAAGTGGCGTTATTGTAGTCTTCCCACGCATTCAAACCTTGTTCTATGATGGGCCGCCACAGAATGATCTTGCCGCGTAACGCTAGCCGCGTTTGCTGACTGTCTTCCATGGCCGCAATAAGCAACTTATTGCGAAACACAGCGTCATACTGAGATTTGTCGTAGTTAACATCGGCAAAGGATTTGTCCCATTCACTTTTAAAATCGACGCTACGATCCTGTAAGTCGTTTTTAAAAATTTCCAATAAATAGTTTTTCACTTCCCTGCTATCCAGGCGGTCCAAGCGTAAAGTTCGGGTTAGAATGCGCTGATAAGTCGCTGCTTGTGAAGTGAATTCCAGTGGGAAAATAGTCAAATCAGGATCGTCAGAACGTTGCTTTTGGCGATTACCGTACAACAATGCCCGTAAATCGGCTTGCGGATAAATTTTGGCCAGCTTTCCGCGTTCGAATAAACGACCGATTAATTTGGGTTGGGCGACCAGTTTGCCATCGTCCAATCGGTAATCATCAAGATCAAGACTGCCTTGGTAGGCGAAGTATTCATAATCATGGCTCAAGCCCTTGCCGACACAACCAATCACCGCCATGCCGGAAGGCAACAACACTTCCAACAAAATATAGGCACTGTTGTCGGGAAAATAAAAGCGTCTGGAATTTTCGACACTGTGCGCGCCAAAATCCATGTGCCGTTTATCGAGGATCAGTAAAAACTGAAGGGCATTGATCAAACTTGTTTTGCCGGTATTATTGGGGGCGATAATCGACACCGAATCGTCTAGCGGTAATTCGGCGCGACTGTAATCGGCGCTGTTCAATAACACCAGTTTTTGAAATCCATACTGTGCCAGGCTCAAAGCATATCCTCCTTGGCTTCATCCTTATTGTGGTCGGGCCGTTCAGCCTGCGCCAGTTCTTCAAACAGGTCCAGGTAACGATGTACTGCGGGTAACAGTCGATAGGCTTCGTCTTCAAACACCAGGAAGCCGACACGCGAGGCACTGTCTAAAATCTCTTTTAGCGTTTTCGGACCATTTATTTCTTCGGCTTCGAATAGGGCGTAATACTGCTGCCACAGCTTGTCTAGCAACGGAGTATCAAGCCGCCATTGCTGAAACTGAAATAAATGCAAGCCTTGATCGGCTTGATATTCAAACAGCAACATCAGCAGCAAGGCAAGGCGACGGGTTAGCTTCCCAGTATAAGAACTGGACAACTCGGTTTTAAAATAAGCGAAACCGCGCCCATCCACTATCAGCACAAAACCTAGCGCGGCAAACAGGGACTCATAGTGGTTTTGATGATTCTCCAGTTCGACCCACAGTTCGGTATCCTGTAAACGGTTTAAATGGGCGCCTGAACTTAGCAGTTTAAAGAGTGGTTGTAACTGGGTCAGAGCGTTAAAATCAATGGTCATAAAGAATCAAGCGCGTGGCTGTGGTGTCGAATCGCGACCTGCTTGAGTGCAATGCGCGTTTCTTCGTTGTCGGGGATAGCGGAAATATCAGGTAAGCGGATGAAGGTGTGATAAAGCCTTAACAAGGTTATGTCCTGATAATCGCTGTAATGATTAGCCAGCCAGCGCATTAAGTCTGGTAGCGGCAGGCTCTGATAAAAGTGTTTGCGGATAGCCTCTTCATCGACGCGTTCCAGCTGAATCTGCGTGTCCTCAGTCACCAGTTCCGGAAATTCAACGGATTTAGGCTGATAGTGTCGCACTTGTGCCATTAACGTCAACAATTCTGGGCCGATGGCGACCGATACCAAACGTTCTTTACGCCAAATCGGCAAACTCTGCTGCGGGAAAGTTTTGCGCAATCCTTTTTTGCGCACGTCACTCAGTAATTGCCCAATCGCGGCACTTAACTGGTTATGACGGCGAACCTCTTCTCTAAGTGGCATCAAGGTGTTGGTGCACTGTTTCAAGGCGATAAGTCCTGCTTGCCGTAACTCTTTAACCCTGAATCCTATCTGCCGTAACAAACGCTGATGGCTGTATAAGCCGCCTTGAATCGCCAGTTGCTGAGCCAGTATTTCCAGTACTCTTTCGGCTTCCTCTAGTAACGGATAGAAACTTCCACCGGCTCCGGTATCCATCAGTTCGGTCATCGGCAGTACATAGCGATCATAAGCGTCCAGCACTTCACGATAACGACAGGCCAATTGCATCCGCTCATCGGCTGCTTTGGCACGTTCCGCAATATCCTGGATGGCATGCGTATCCTGATCCAGTTGTTGTAAAATTTGCCGAAGTTGATTGTCTATGCGCACCGCTCCTTGTTGCAGAGCTGCCATATCCCGATTCTGCATCGACTGATGCAATTGATCCAGGCCGGTTTTAATGTCAATAATCCGGGCTTTTAGGATATCCGACAAGCCCAGCTCATGTTCATGCAACAGGCTGCCGACAAATTGGCGGACGGTTTCGTTGAGTTGCAACGTATTCCTGTGCGACATTTGAATCAATAATTCGGCGTTGACCAGATGTTGCAAACGCTCCACCCATTGTTCGGCCGATTCGTGCAAATAGATTTTTCCAATTAACGCCAGCACCTCATCCCGCTCATAGGCAATGTGATCGCGGCCCAACAGCATAATGCGCTCTATTGCGTCCCAGTGTTTATCTAAAGCTCGAATCAGGCTGCGAGGGTTAATTATATGGAGTTGGCATTGGAATAGGTTCTAGCTTATCGCGGTTAAGCCAAACAATTTGTTGGACTTTGGGTGTTCCCAGCGCTTCATCGAGATGTAGCATACGTAAATAATAAAGCTTTAATGCGCGTCGTACAGGGATATTCAGTCTCCCTTCTTCCATGCCATAATCATCAGCAATCACTGCTTGCTGATCTGTCGTTAAATCCGGGTGGGGTGCGATAATTAAGGTCTCAAGGTTTTGCCAATCCTGATCTTGTTCAACGGAATGAAGAGCCGCTACGCCCAATTCAGGTGAGGCTAAAAAGCGAGCTAAGACAAAGTCTCTGTAGGCCTGATGTTCCAAGCTAAATGCTCGAATATGCCAACGAAAACCGTTGGATACCAGTGTGTGTGGCTCAAGCGTCAAAAGTCTTGATTCCCGGTTCATAGATTGATAGCTAACGCATAATTGGCGTTTTTCTCGAATCGCTTGATGCACTAACCGCAATATCTGAAAATCCAGTTTTCGTTGCGGTGAATATAGCAATTCAACATTCACCCCGGTGGGTGTAATTGGTAACACAACCGATTGCCCAAGACAGCTACCTGCTTC
>CANNLO010000284.1 GCA_947505055.1 Methylococcaceae bacterium
GTAGGATGGGTAGAGCAACGCGAAACCCATCAGTCAAACCAAACAACCATCCATACATTCAGCATGCAGCATAAATAACGCTACCGAATACGCCTCTCGGCAGCAAAGCAAAATCGAGGCTGTCAATGATGATAAACCCCGATTCCATAAGGCTAAGTACTGATATAACTTTACTCCGCCCCCAGTTATTCTATAAATCGTGGGTATTGGAAAAAAATAAACAGGGGTCTGTCCCTGTTTTGTTTATAAAATAGTTTGTTAAAGCGTGCCCCTAATGATAGAGTTAATGCAAACTAACAATTAAAAGAACAATAAAGCCTCTGGCCTTTTTGAGGAAATATTTATGAGCAATACAAATTATTTTACAATTAGCGACGTAAGAGAAATCAATCAAAGTAGCACTGATAAAAAATCAAGCAACATGGCTAAGCTGACACCCACCAGCCAAAAATTTATTCGTGAAACAAGATTTACCGCACTAGATATAAATCAAGCATTTGCTGCTGCAAGAAGATCTATAGAAAGAGAAATCGGACAAGTATGACTGACCACCCCTATAACAATATCTACCAAGAGTTGGTGAGGGATAATGGTGATGCAGTGGGTATTTTTGCATACGCGCTATACAAACAACATAAAATAGCGTTTATTAATAGAATAATAATAGATGAAGATCGTAATCCGACAACGGATGAACTAAGTAACTTTCATCGATCCAGCATGACACAACAGGCAATTAGTGGCTATAGAATCCAAGGCGAAGCACTCGTTTTAGCTTTTTTAAACGAAAGTTTGGCACAACGAGTCAGGGATATAGAAAATGGTGTTCAGGATTCGGTTATCGGTGAGCACTTAAAAAATATCAAAGATCAGATTGACTCTAAAAAAACATGGCTTGGTTGGGGTAAAGACGTCCTTAATAATCTAAGTGTTAATATTTTAACGATCATAGTGATCGGGTCTATCATAATTGGATATAATTATCTGAGTGGATTTTATAGTAAAACAGAGACCGCAGCTGGTATAACAAATCAATCAAAGTGAAGTAATTATTTAAAATTAAAGCACCTAAAAAAGCATTGGAACTATTCAATCCCCTCTTTGAAAACATAGGTATCTATACGATCCGTAATTTCGGCAGGGAGAGCGAAGCGAGGGTTGGCCGGATCCAGTTGCCATGGATGGCAAATCGTAAAGTAACTAAAAAACCTTAAACTCTACCTACATTAACACCTTCATGTACCCTAGATCCCGGCGGTCCATGCCGGGTTGACGAGGCTTATGTAGCTTTTACAGGAGCCAGAAGTATCAATACGAAGGCCAAACCCAAACTTTAAAAGCCATAAACCACGGCATAAAAAATCAGCTTTACCACTTCAAGTAAACTAAATCCCCGCCATCTGTCATCTTGCCACCAACGGTTAGCATGCCAGGTGGGTGCATCGCTTTGAATTAACCAATAAGACAAACCGGCCTTTTTAAAAAGAGGATATAAGCAAAACCCCACTCGTCTTATATGCGGAGGATCAGTTACCACCAAGGCGCTGTGCCAATGGTGTGCAGTTAATACAATAGCGATATTAATAGCCTCTTGATGCGTATTAATGGATAAGCCATCAAAGAGAAGAGCTTCTATAGGGATGCCTTGTTTAAGAAAAAACAAAGAGCGGGGGTATTCATAATAGTGCTGGCTGGAATTAACAATTTTACCCATTCCAGTTAATAAAATCTTTTTGGCATAACCGGCCTTATAAAGATCGGCAGCCATTTGATCTCTTTCACTTTCCCCGCCACCCAAGGTCACGATCAAGTCTGACTTAACTGGGTCATTAACAGGCTGAGAAAGCCAGTTGCCTAGATTTAGAAAAATAAGGGCAAAAAATAACAACAAAGTGCCGGTTACAGCAAGGGTAAGCTTCATGGGTTATTATCAAATTATACTTACAAATTATTGTCGTTCCCACCTATCCAGCATCGCGGGGGATTTGTCTAATAAAATCTCCCCTAACCCCTCTTTGTTAAAGCATAGGTATCTACACAGTTCGTCATCCCGGCAGGGCGAGCAACGCGAGGGTTTGCCGGGATCCAGTTGCCATGGATGGCAATCATAAAGCATGCACTCACTGATTTTTATACTCGATTTTATTGAACGCAATATAATATTGATAAGTACATCCATGTACTCTGGATTCCGGCAGTCCTTGCCGGAATGACGGCTCTAGGAGTATGTCGGACTTATAACTATATGAATAAATATGACTTTATTTTTAACAGTTACAAGATTTTATGCTGATTACACACTTCTGACGTTATTCTTAACGGAATTTGTCTTCGACAATTTACAAGCTATTGTTTTTAATAAATCCATAAGTCCTACAGACTCCTAAGATTCCGGGTAACCGCTTCCGCAAACCACAAATATTTATGCCTTACCCAAATACCATTCAATCGTCTTAACAATTCCTGTTTCAAAACTTTCATCGGCTTGCCAGCCCAGTTCGGTTTCTATTTTGGTGGCATCAATGGCATAACGTTTATCATGTCCGGCGCGGTCTTCGACATAGTTAAGCTGATCTTTATAACTGCCTTGGGCTTTGGGGCGCAAGCCATCCAGAATTTCACAGACTTTATCAGCGATATAGTTATTGTTGCGCTCATTCCGGCCGCCAATATTGTAAACTTCGCCGACGTTACCGGTATGGTAAACCAAATCAATGCCTTTGCAGTGATTCAACACATACAGCCAATCACGTATATTTTTGCCATCGCCATAAATAGGGATGTTTTCGCCACTGATGGCTTTGCGGATAATGGTTGGAATCAGCTTTTCGTTATGCTGTTTGGGGCCATAATTGTTGGAGCAGTTAGTAATCACCGTATTCATGCCGTAGGTATGATAGTAACTGCGCACAATCATATCGCTGCCCGCTTTACTGGCCGAGTAAGGCGAGTTGGGCGCATAAGGTGTCGCTTCGGTAAACAAGCCGGTTTCACCCAAAGTTCCGTAGACTTCATCGGTAGAAATATGATGAAAGCGACTGGCTTCATAGCCCGGTTTAAAGACAAACGGTTTTTCCATCCAGTATTTATAAGCGACATCAATCAGGGTAAAGGTGCCGTTAACATTGGTCTGTACAAAAACGCCGGGGTTTTTAATGGAGTTGTCGACATGGCTTTCCGCAGCAAAATGGATAACACCACCAATATCATGCTGGCTAAACAGTTGCACCAGTAAGTCACGGTCACAAATATCGCCGTGAACAAATGTATAACGGTCACTGCCGTCAATTTCGTTAAGGTTTTCAAGATTGCCGGCATAAGTCAGTAAATCAAGATTAACCAAGTGATAGTCAGGATACTTGACTAAAAAGTAAGGTGCAAAATTACTGCCGATAAAACCAGCGCAACCGGTAATTAAAAGGGATTTCATAAGGTGTTATTTCCGGTTAAATTTTCCAGACAATCAATTAAGCTGTCTTTCCAGTAAGGGATAGTCAGGTCAAAGGTATTTTTAATTTTTGCCTTGTTGAGCAAGCTGTAATGCGGGCGGGTTGCCGGTGTTTGATAGTCTTTGGTTTCTATCGGTTTAACCCGGCAAGTCAACGCTGAGAGTTCAAAAATGGTTTTGGCAAAGTCATACCAACTGCAAACGCCTTCATTACTGAAATGATAAATTTCCGTTGTGGTTAAGGTGTCCAGTTTGGGATGTTCAATAATCGCCAGAATGGCGAACGCCAAATCCCGTGCCGAGGTGGGAGCCCCGACCTGATCATAAATAACGCCCAACTCTTCACGTTCTTTGCCCAAGCGCAGCATGGTTTTGACAAAGTTATTGCCAAACTGTGAATATACCCAAGACGTGCGGATGATAACGGATTTTGCCGGATTAATGACCAGCATTGCCTGTTCGCCTTCACGCTTGGTTTGTCCGTAAATACCTTGCGGATCAGTACGGTCTGTTTCGTTATATGGTTGGTAGTTTTTGCCATTAAATACATAGTCGGTTGAGATATGAATCAACGCGCAGTTATGGGCTTTGGCAATACGCGCCAGCGTTTCGACAGCGGTGCTGTTAATGGCTCTGGACAAGTCGGGTTCTGCTTGCGCTTTATCGACAGCGGTGTAGGCTGCACAATTAACAATAACATCAAAGGTTTTATCAACAAACCAGCTTTGTATAGCCTCCGAATCACTTAAATCCAATTCGTTTCTACTAATAAAAGTAAAGGTAAAATCGGGATACAAGTCACTTAATTGACGAAGCTCACTGCCCAGTTGTCCCTGTGCGCCGGTAACCAGTAGGGATTTAGGCATAAAGACTACCCGCATTAACAAACAACTCCGCCTTATCCAGCGTGGGTTGCACGGTATCTTTTGCAGACAGTTGTAGCTGTTCTTTTTCTACCAGCCAGTCAATGCCTAAAGACGCATCATCAAAAGCTAGTCCCCTATCGTTTTCCGGGGAGTAATAGTTATCGACTTTATAGGCAAAAATAGTCTCTTCTTCCAAGACCACAAAGCCATGGGCAAAACCGCGTGGCACAAACATCTGGCGTTTGTTTTGCTCTGAAAGTTCTACAGCAACATGCTGTCCAAAGGTAGGGCTTCCTTTTCTAATATCAACCGCAACATCTAATACTTTGCCTTTTATAACCCGCACCAACTTGGTTTGGGCTGCAGGTGCAAGCTGATAATGCAAACCTCTTAGTACCCCATAACCGGACTTGGATTCATTATCCTGAATAAAATCAACTTTAAAACCCAGAAAAGCATCCAACTTGTCTTGGCGAAAGGTCTCTACAAAGTAACCGCGCTCATCACCAAAAACCGAAGGTTCAATAATAACAACATCAGCTATGTCAGTTCTTATAAACTTCATTACGCATCAACGCCTTCGCTTGCGCGCTTGAGTAGATACTGGCCATATTGATTTTTTAACAACGGCTGAGCTAATTGAATTAATTGCGCTTGGGAGATATAACCCATCTCGTAGGCAATTTCTTCAATACAGGCCACCTTTAAACCCTGCCTGTTTTCAATGGTCTGAATAAAATTAGACGCTTCCAATAAAGACTCATGGGTACCGGTATCAAGCCAAGCAAACCCACGCCCCATCAGTTCAACCTTTAAATCACCTTGTTCTAGATACGTTTGATTGACGGTCGTAATTTCCAACTCACCACGCAGTGATGGTTTAATGTTTTTTGCGATCTCAACGACGCTGTTGGGATAAAAATACAAACCGACTACCGCATAATTACTTTTAGGCTTAAGGGGCTTTTCTTCGATAGAAAGCACATTACCATTGGCATCAAATTCTGCAACGCCATATTGATCAGGGTCTTTAACATGATAACCAAACACCGTGGCTTTTTTATGGTCGGTTACATTGACAACTGCATTGGTCAGCATATCAACCAAACCATGGCCATAAAAAATATTGTCACCCAACACCATACAAACAGCATCGTCACCAATAAAGTCTGCTCCCAAAATAAAGGCTTGGGCAAGTCCATCGGGCGAGGGTTGGACTTTGTAGGAAAAAGACATGCCAATATCAGAGCCATCGCCTAGCAATTCTTCAAACCGCGGTAAATCATTGGGCGTAGAAATAATTAACACTTCCGTAATGCCGGAAAGCATTAACGCGGAAAGCGGATAATAAATCATCGGCTTGTCATAAATAGGCGTTAGCTGTTTACTGACACCTTTAGTTATAGGGTAAAGCCGGGTTCCACTGCCGCCCGCTAAAATAATGCCTTTCATTGAGTAAATCCTAAAAATAGAGGGTAAAGAGATGGTGTCATTTTATTAATGAGTGAACACAAACCAGGTTATGCAAAAAAACAACACAACATATTTAGAAAAATGTAAAATCATAGTTAAAGCTAACAAAGATTGCTGTATAGGTTGATTTTTTACAATTTATTGGGGTAGGGTACTATGGAACAAATTGTTAAAAATATTACTCGACAAACGGGTAAGGTAACCAGAAAAACACGTGAGGCATTACTCGGCCAAACAGCTTGTACAATCTGGTTTACTGGATTGAGTGGGGCGGGGAAAACAACTTTGGCTTTTGCACTTGAAAATGCATTAGTTGAAACGGGACGAGCTTGTTACGTTCTAGGAGTCTGTCGGACTTTTCATTTCTAATGTGCGCTATCTGGTAAAATAGCGGCCTGTTCTACACAAAATCTCAATTGACCCATGGCCCGTTTCATCCAATACGATCGATACCAACAATATATTCTGCCACCGTCGGTTGATGA
>CANNLO010000285.1 GCA_947505055.1 Methylococcaceae bacterium
AACTCAAAATAAGTAACCAAGAGACTTTTGCCAGTATGCCCCAGACAGATTAACCTGTTCACATTGACAAAAAAAATCCCTGAAAAACTATTGATTTAACAGGGATTCTTATATATGGCGGAGAGTGAGGGATTCGAACCCTCGATGGGAGTTAAAGCCCATACTCCCTTAGCAGGGGAGCGCCTTCAGCCTCTCGGCCAACTCTCCAAATAGATAGTATTTATCTTTTAGTTAAAGATATTAATTTTAAAGATTTTATAAAAAGTTATTTTGAACAACAGTAAGTATTCTAAACCTCATACCCTGTCAATCCTTCAGGATCATTTTGTTCTTTTTTTATTCTTTCGTAGATTTCTTCCCTATGCACTGAAACTTCTTTCGGTGCATTAACACCAATGCGAACCTGATTTCCTTTAACTCCGAGAACAGTGACTGTAACTTCATCACCTATCATTAAAGTCTCTCCTACCCGACGAGTCAAGATAAGCATGGCTACTCCCTATATATATTAAAAAAGCACTGAATTTAAACAATACCCAACCAAGACGAGCAATTATAGCAGATTTTTCTTATAAATAAACCCTATGATGCAATTTTCTGATCCAGTTTAAAAGCTGCGTGTAATGCTCTTACTGCAAGTTCTAAATATTTCGCATCAACTACAACCGAAATTTTGATTTCGGATGTTGAAATCATTCTTATGTTAATGCCTTCGTCAGCCAATGCTTTAAACATCGTACAGGCAATCCCGGCATGCGAACGCATACCAACGCCGACAATCGATACTTTTACGATACTATCATCACCAGTCACATTTCTGGCACCAAGATCTTCGCAGGTTTTATCCAGCAAGGCTTTTGCCCGCTGATATTCATTACGATTGACTGTAAATGTAAAGTCAGTCGTTGAATCATCAGCAATATTTTGGATGATCATATCAATTTCGATATTAGCATCAGCAATCGGCCCTAAAATTTTAAACGCAACTCCCGGCAAATCAGGAACTCCGGTGATGGTTAATTTAGCTTCATCCCTATTAAAGGCGATTCCTGATATTAATGCACTTTCCACTTCTGATTCCTCATAGGTAATGAGCGTACCCCTACCCTCTTCAAATGATGACAACACGCGCAAGGCAACGTTATATTTTCCGGCAAATTCAACCGATCTAATCTGTAAAACCTTTGAACCCAAACTGGCCATTTCCAGCATTTCTTCAAAGGTGATTTTATCCAGTCTACGCGCTTTAGGCTCTACTCTTGGATCTGTCGTGTAAACACCATCAACGTCAGTATAAATATGACATTCATCGGCTTTTAAAGCCGCCGCCAACGCTACGGCAGTCGTATCAGACCCACCTCTACCCAAAGTAGTAATATTTCCGTCTTCATCAACACCCTGAAAACCAGCAACGACAACAACTTTGCCTGCATCAAGATCAGCGCGGATGCGAACATCATCTATTTTACGAATTCTGGCTTTGGTAAAACTGCTATCGGTTAGAATTTTTACCTGAGTCCCAGTATAAGAACAAGCATCGCAACCAATCTCGTGCAAAGCCATACTTAACAAGGCGACGGTAACTTGCTCACCGGTCGATAACAAGACATCAGTTTCCCGTTCATCAGGGTTATTCTGCATTGCATTTGCCAGAGCAACCAAGCGATTTGTTTCCCCACTCATCGCCGAAACAACAACAATAATTTGATCACCTAAATCATGAGCTGACTTTACCTTTTCAGCAACCGCTTTGATGCGCTCAACGGTACCAACTGAGGTGCCGCCAAATTTGTATACAAATAATGCCATTTACTAGAACCTTCTAAGCGCCAAGTTGCGTTTTCACCCAAGCCGAAACTTGTGCCAATGCGTCTGCCAAACCAGACGGATCATTACCTCCCGCCATTGCCAGATCAGGTTTACCGCCACCTTTACCACCCACTTGAGTAGCAACAAAATTGACCAAATCGCCGGCCTTTATTTGCCCCATTTTGTCGTTGGTCACACCGGCAATCAAATTAATTTTTTCACCTTCAACGACCGCCAACACAATCGCAGCGCTGCCCAGCTTATTCTTTAACTGCACGACCAAATCTCTCAGGGATTTCGGATCGACATCATCCAGCTTAAGCGCCAAGACCTTAACACCTTCGACATCAACTGCCTGGGCACCCAAGTCACTCCCTGCCGAACTAGCCAACTTGGCTTGCAATCGATCCAACTGTTTCTCCAAAAGCCGGTTTTTTTCCATCAATTGTTCAACTTTTTCAGGTGCTTTATCTGGCGCGCTTTTTAGCATGCTGGCAATACTGACAAGAGCGTTATCGCGACTCGCTAGCCAGTCAAAACAAACACCGCCGGTTACCGCCTCAATACGCCGGACACCAGACGCAACGCCAGTTTCGTTGACAATTTTCAGACAACCAATGTCCCCTGCCCTATCAACATGTGTACCACCGCAAAGCTCAGTTGAAAATTCGCCAATTTTTAAAACCCGTACTTCATCACCGTACTTTTCGCCGAACAGAGCCATCGCACCGGCTTTAACAGCCTCATCCTTGGCCATTACTTCAGCACTAACGGGATTATTTAAACGGATTTGTTCATTAACAATCCGCTCAACAGCACTGATTTCAAAAGCTGTTACTGGCTCAAAATGTGAAAAATCAAAACGTAAGCGCTCGGGGTTTACCAAAGAACCCTTTTGCGCGACATGATCACCCAAAACCTGCCTTAAAGCTGCGTGCAACAAATGGGTTGCGGAATGATTGAGTTCAGTCGCTATTCTGTCAACCGCACTTACTTTGGCATCGCATAATTGACCTTGAGTTAAAATACCGGACAGTAATACGCCCTTATGTAAAAACAGGTTACCACCTTGTTTTTGGGTATCGGTCACTTCAAAGATTGCGCCATCAGCTTCAATTCTTCCGCAATCGCCGATCTGTCCGCCGGACTCGGCATAAAAAGGTGTCTTATCCAAGATGACAACACCCTCTTCACCATCCTGCAAACTGTTGACTGATTGTCCATGTTTATAAAGACCAATAATGCTCACCTGATCTTCAAGGTGATGATAACCGGTAAAATCAGTCTGTGAATCAAGCTTGATATCCTGGTCGTAATCTGCACCAAAACTACTTGCAGACCTTGCTCTGTCTCGTTGCGCAGACATAGCCATTTCAAAACCGGCATGATCGACAGTAAGATGATGTTCTCGGGCAAAATCGGCAGTCAAATCGACGGGAAAACCATAGGTATCATATAGCTGAAATACGGTATCCCCAGGAATAACTGAACCTTCCATCTTGGCAACACAGGATTCCAGAATCCTCATGCCTTGTTCCAGAGTTTCGGCAAAACGCTCTTCTTCTTTTTTTAATACACGCTCAATTTGGACTTGTGTGGCAATAAGTTCAGGAAACGCAAGCCCCATTTCTTCAGCCAGCGGCGCAACGAGTTTATAAAAGAAAACATCGCGAATACCCAATTGATAACCGTGACGAATTGCACGACGAATAATACGACGTACCACATAACCGCGACCTTCATTGGATGGCATTACGCCATCTGCAATCAAAAATGCACAGGAACGAATATGATCTGCAATCACCCGCAACGAACTTTGCGACAAATCGTTAATTCCAGCAAGTTCGGCTGCAGCATTTAATAGTTTTTGAAATAAATCAATCTCGTAATTGCTATGCACGCCTTGAACCACGGCTGCGATACGTTCCAACCCCATACCGGTATCCACCGAAGGTTTTGGCAATGGTGTTAACGAGCCGTCTGCGGCACGGTCGTATTGCATAAACACCAAATTCCAGATTTCGATATAACGATCACCATCTTCATCGGGGGAACCCGGGGGGCCTCCAGCTATATTGGCACCATGGTCATAGAATATTTCGGTACAAGGTCCGCAAGGCCCAACGTCACCCATTGACCAGAAATTATCTTTTGCACCTATTCTTGAAAAACGAACCGGCGAAATACCAACATCGTCCAACCATATTTTTTCGGCTTCAGAATCTTCATCAAAAACGGTTACCCATAATTTTTCCACAGGAATTTCGAGTTCTTTGGTTAAAAAATCCCAGGCAAAATGGATGGCTTCTTTTTTAAAATAATCGCCAAAACTAAAATTACCCAGCATTTCAAAAAAAGTATGATGCCTGGCTGTATAACCGACATTTTCCAGATCGTTATGCTTGCCACCGGCACGCACGCAACGTTGGCTGGTAGCAGCCTTGTTATAATCACGGTGATCTCGGCCTAAAAATACATCCTTAAATTGCACCATTCCTGCATTGGTAAACAATAAAGTCGGATCATTGCACGGAACCAGTGAACTTGAAGGCTGAACTGAGTGTCCACGTTCACGAAAAAACTCCAGAAAAGCGGTGCGCAACTCTGCGCTAGTCATTTTTTTCATAATAAATGCTGTTATAACTAAAACTTATTCCAATTTGATAGCCAAATCATTAAATAACTGATTAATCATTTCGCCGGAAAATCCACGCTGTAGTAAAAAACGACTGCGTTTTGCCCATTCATTGCGCTTTAGCACAACATCCTGGTTATATTTTTTGCTGTATAACTTTTGTAACAACTCCAGCCAGCCAGCCGACTCTCTTTGGACAATGTCATCAAGAGAAAACGTCGCTATGCCGTTTTGCTTTAGTTCATAAGTCACACGAAGCGGTCCGTAACCTTTTAGAATACGAAATCTGGCATAACTTTCAGCATATCTCAGATCGCTTTGCCAGCCTTCGGCTGCCAACTCTAAAATAACTGGACGAGCAAGCTCTGCGTCAAAACCTCTTAAAGCCAGCTTGTTCAGCAATTCTTTTTGACTGTGCTCTCTATACGCCAATAACCGCAGACAAACATCCTTAATTTCCTTGTCGGCAGCTAATGGCTCGAAATCACTTTCTTCAATCAAAACGAACTATTCATCCTCTTCTTCAATCAATGGTACATTGTTAACGCTAGGTTTCTTGGCAAAAGCTTCAGCCCTGATTTTACTCTCAATTTCTTTGGCTTTTTCAGGATGCTCTTTTAAAAAAGCCTTTACATTATCCTTGCCCTGGCCGATTTTTTCATCGCCGTAACTATACCAAGAACCGGCTTTCTGAATAAAACCATAACTTACTCCCAAATCGACCAATTCGCCGACAAAGGAAATGCCTTCGCCATATAATATCTCGAACTCAGCCTGTTTAAAGGGCGGTGCAACTTTATTTTTGACGACTTTGACCCGAGTTTCATTACCAATAACTTCTTCGCCCTTTTTGATAGAGCCAATGCGTCGAATATCCAGACGAACCGAAGCGTAAAACTTAAGTGCATTACCACCGGTAGTGGTTTCGGGACTGCCAAACATCACGCCGATTTTCATGCGTATCTGGTTAATAAAAATAACCAGTGTATTCGAACGCTTAATATTACCAGTCAATTTCCGTAAAGCCTGAGACATCAAACGCGCCTGCAAACCCATATGTGAATCACCCATATCGCCTTCAATCTCGGCTTTGGGCGTTAACGCAGCAACCGAATCAATGACAACCACGTCAACAGCACCAGAACGTACCAACATATCGGTGATTTCAAGAGCCTGTTCGCCAGTATCGGGTTGCGAAACCAGTAAATCATCGACATTTACGCCCAATTTCTCTGCATAACCAGGGTCTAAAGCATGCTCGGCATCAACAAAAGCAGCGGTTCCGCCCAACTTTTGCATTTCGGCGATGACTTGCAGGGTCAAAGTGGTTTTGCCGGAGGATTCAGGACCATAAATCTCAATAACGCGACCACGAGGTAAACCGCCACAGCCCAGAGCAATATCCAACCCCAGGGAACCCGTAGAAACCACCTCAATATCTCGGGAAGCAGCCACATCACCCATACGCATCACAGAGCCTTTACCAAACTGCTTCTCGATCTGCATCAGTGCCGCACCTAGCGCTTTCTTTTTATTCTCATCCATACTTATTCCCCTTTATGCCCTGCGGCGCTGTCGGTTGGAAAGAAATATCGCCAAACCCATAATATTTATTATCACATAGAGACAAGGCTTCGGATAGTCTTGATTTGCTAAAGGGGTAAGACGGAAGGCTCTGTAATTCAGGTATTACACTTTAATACAGAATAATTATTGACTTAAAAAACTGATAATTTTCAATAACGCATTAATTTGTCTTAAGTGCTCGCTACTGACGACCAGAATAGTCACAGCCAATTTTGCACAACCATTGAATACCGGCTACTG
>CANNLO010000286.1 GCA_947505055.1 Methylococcaceae bacterium
AGTTCTTTCAGGGTAATGCCACGATTGGAGTGGACCTCTGCATAATCGGGCTTCAGGGCAATTGCACGGTCATAACTTGCCAATGCTTCATCCAGTCGTTTGAGTTTTTTCAGGGTAATGCCACGATTGAAGTAGGCCTGGGCATAATCAGGCTTCAGGGCAATCGCACGGTCATAACTTGCCAACGCTTCATCTAGTCGTTTGAGTTCTTTCAGGGCATTGCCACGATTATTAAGGGCATTAGGTTGATTGGGATTGATTTGCAAAGATTTCCCGATGATTATTGCGGCATCTTCTAACAGACCTTTTTGAAAGGCAATCGTCCCTAAATTGGTTAACAATATGGTATTGCTGGGTAAAAAGTTCAGTAACTTTTTATATTGAGTTTCTGCTGCATCCAATTGCCCGGATTGATGCAATGCCACTGCTGCTTGTATCATCTTGCTTTGTTTCGGGGTTGGTCCAGTGGCTTTTTTATGTTGCATGAGAACTTATAAATGACTAATTTGTAGGTCAATTATACACAGTTATTACTGCGAACGTCTGACCCCATTGGTTATTAAAAAAAGCGCAGTATATCAGACATATAACTTTACTCTGACCCCAGTTATTCTACCTTTGTGGTGGATTGATATGCCGTATAGCCGTGCTTAATTAGTGAGCAGAAAGATCGTGATAAAAACTAGGGTTGTCCTGAATAGTCGCCAACACCTTAGCTGCAAGACCTGTTGGATTACGACGCTTGTTTTCCCAGCTCTTTATCGTATCTACACTAGTCCCTAAAGCATCAGCCAGTTCTTGCTGAGATACATCTAGCTTAAGTCGAATGGCTTTCACATTAGCAACATCATACCGAGTCACTCGCGCTGCTTGTTTCTTACTCTGCTTAATATCTACCGCCTCTTCTAGCGAGGCTTTTAACTCATTAAATATACTCATATTAAATCTCCCCTTTAAGCAAGTTAACTAACTTCTTCAACTCAGATTTTTCTGAATTACTTAGGTTATCTTTAGGATTCTTAGGATAAGCCACAACTAAATAGATAATTTCTGCTGTCGCTAAAAAATAGATGACCCGAGCACTTTTGCTTTTTCCTTGCCCATCTGTAGCCATTCTGACTTTTCTCAGCCCACCAGTACCTTGAATGAGATCACCTTTTTCAGGTTGCGCAATAAGCTCAACTTGCAGATCTTTCAACTCATCGTCGGTGGCTATCAGTTTAATTTGTTTAGAAAAAACAGATGTCACAATAAATTCGATAGCGTGACTCACTGACTTAGGAGCTCCAGATAATGATACGTGTACATAGTACACTCTTGCGCGCCCAGCTGCAAGACGTAAATCATTAATGAACAAGACAAGCGCAAAAAATTAACATAACAGCCATTATGGGAAGGCATAAACCGTGGTAGAGTAGAGAACTAACTTACGCCAACTCTCCCTCATAAAACTGTGCATGCGAATTAGCCGCACACGACTTTCCAATGTTCTTCACATCAAGGTTTGCGCACTGTCCCGCTCTAAGCTTATTAAAGCAACTGAGGATGCTTCGCTTGCGCGTTCAACCATTGATCGCGGAACAATAGAAGGTTTGTTGCTTGACCTAAAACGCATTGATTCACCAAGTTACAAAAATAAAGGCGTATATGGAATTTATCTTTTTTAAAGGCGACTGCTATCCACGATCATCTCAGCAAATGCAAATGCACTTGTAAACGCAGGCGAAATAGCATTTAACACATGAGTAGAATTATCTGTGTGATTAAGAATAAAATCCATTTCAAGCCTACCAGTCTTTAAATTATATAACTGAGGTCGAATTCCTGATTTTGGAGTTGCAACCATATCGGCTGCCTTCATAGAAGGCAATAGCTTTTGCCCAGCTTTTACAAAATTAGACTTTGAGTACTTTGAAATTTCCATATGTGCTAACTTCCTAAAATTTTGTGAATTATCAAGATACATCAGAGCTAGTCTCAGACCGATTCCAACCGCCTCTAAGGGGCAAATACTTTGCAATATACTGTAGTTTTCCCTACCAAGGACTGGGATTGCAGTCGGACCAATATAAACATCACCGTTTATAGAACGGGTCAAATGCACACCTAGAAACGGAAGCGAAATATCAGGCACAGGATAAATGTTTGAACGAACGAGATGTTGAGACTCCGGCCTTAGTTTCCAATAAATGCCCTTAAAGGGTATCAATGCATAATCTTTGGCAAGATCAAATTTTTTTGCCACTGAATCTGCATACGCTCCAGCACAATTAAAAAGATGCCCATAGGAAAACTGCTCACTGCTGCAAACCACCTCGCCATTATTCAAAACATGGCTAAGTTTATGAGACCAATAAAAATTCACACCTGACATTTCAAGTAAATTCACCAAGCGCTTAAGAACTAACTTATTGTCAATAACCGCAGTATCTGGAGTGTAAATAGCCGCAATACCGGCCGTTGCGTATGGTTCAATTTCTCGCAACTGTTTTTCATCAATACTGAAGGCTCGTATTCCATTAGCATTAGCGTTATTTAATATTGAATAAAGTGTGGCAAGCTCACTTTCAGAAGTAGCGACGATTACCTTACCAGAGGTTAAGCATGGAATGCTATTTTCAGCAGCAAAACTCCGCATTCGAGCAGCTCCCGTGGCACAGACTCTAGCTTTAAGTGTATCGTTACTGTAATAGACACCACTATGTAATACACCACTGTTTCGACCACTTGCGTGCAAACCTTCGCTGGACTCTTTTTCCAAAACACCTATCCGAGCTTGCGGAAAACGCTTTTTCAATTCATAAGCTACTGACAATCCAACAATGCCTGCACCTATAATCAAAAAATCATATTTACGAGTAGACATGCACCATCAGACCTTATTTGCTGCACTGAGCAGACTTACAGTATTGTAAATACCTTCTTCGAAATCACCCTGAACAGTAAAACCTTCAAAAAGGAATCTCGAGTTTAAAACCTCATAAGATAATTGATTCATAATAGGACTATCAACAAATTGCAACTGTAATTGAGGTACATATACTTTAATTGCGTCTACCACCTGCCTCACTGTTGCATTTTTAGTCACCACATTGTAAACAGTGCCATTAAACAAATCTTTTTTTATTACAAACTCAATTGCCCGCATAGCATCACCCAAATCAAGATAAGGACGCTTTTGGTCGTAGGCGGTCCGCCAAACGGTAATCGGTTGCCCCATGACAGCCTGCCAGCAGAACTTATTGACGGCAGTGTGGAAACGCATGCCTGGAGAAGTGCCAAAGATAGTGCCAAAACGGAATATGACAGCACGCAAGCCCTGCTCTTTGACTAATTGCTGAACTAACCGTTCTTCTTTAAGTTTAGTTGTCGCGTAGGGGCTCTGCGGCTTCAATTCATCCTCAGAACAATCCTCATCGACCACGGTTGCCTGTGTTCCATAAACACTGGTTGATGAAAGTGCAATCATCCTTACCCCATAGTTTGCACAGGCTTCAGCAATGCGCTTCGTCGCGTTGAAATTATTCTGTTCCAGCTGCTCTGCCTTATCAAAACTTCCTGCAGCATCGGTAATTGCTGCCAGATGTACAACGACATCAGCACCGTCCATCAATGGCTGCAAATTCATTTTGGTGATGTCGGCTTCAATAAAGCTGTAATTTCCCTCGGAAGGCAAATTGAACAAAGAACTGAAACGTTGGGTCATCATGTTATCGACCATCACGATTTCGCTTCCTGGGAAAGCAACCGGCAAATCTCTAACGAGGCGCGAACCAATATGGCCTAGTGCGCCAGTCACTACGATTTTCAATTTTGACATAGTAAAAAATTTAACGTTTGAGTGCAGTAAGACCAATCATATAATCACGGTTACCTTTCCATTGAAAACGATCGATTGAAACGTCTTGGAGGTTCATCTTTCTACAAATTGCCCGCAATTTCGCCTCACTATAACAATTAGTATGGAATTGACCATCACCATTTTGACTTCCGAATAAAGTTGCCACTAAATAACCCCATCGATTATCAGTTCCATAACTATACGTTCCAAACCAATGTTGATTTAAAATCGCTTCTTGATCATTTCGATAAAAATCTTGCCAATCATCCTTTGCTTCTAACCATTGCTTTATCACCTTTTCAAAGTCCACCGTAGAAAGATAAAGTAAACCACCTGGCTTAAGAACACGAACAACTTCATTAAAGAACTTTGGTTCATCAATAAATGGAAGGTGCTCAATTAAACCCTCCGCTTTAATTTCATCGACAGAATTTTTTTCAAAAGGTAGGTTAAAAATATCATAATTAACAACAACCAAATCCTCTTCAAACGATTGATGAGGGTATCTTTCGCGAATCTGATCTAGCGAATCCATATCGATATTTATATATCCTGGCAAAGGACGACCACCACATCCTAGATTCAAGCGAACCAAACTATTCTTATTACTCATAATTCCTCGGGTTTTTTCTTATTGAACTTGAGATCTGTATTCTTTGAAAAGATCATACTCACGTATATAGTCATTTAATTCATAGGGGCGATCACACAAAACAACCAATACTGAATTATCTTCCAAGTAGTTTTCAACGGCCCATATACCAGGAGGTAAAAACAAGCCAATATCGGGGCGATCAAGAGAAAATTTTGAAATCTCATGCCCATCATCAATACTAACATCAATTTTTCCACTTGAACATATTAAGAGCTGAGAACAAAGCTTATGCGCATGCTCACCTCGAACATCACCTTTAGATGCCCTTACAACAAATACCCTAGCTATTGAGAAAGGAACATCTGAAACACCTTCCATAACGACGAGCTCACCATTTTCCGCTGGATAGCTTGGCAATTTCAAATATTTTACGTCCTTCATCGTTGACGTAGAGAGATTAAAAACTTGGTTCATTAGAATTATACTCATGCATTAAATGCTCAATCAATCTATCTAAGCCTTCTTCCAAGCTAATTCTTGGTCGCCAATCAGTAGCTCGTTGTATCTCTATAGTGCTTGCCACAAAATTTCGTAATTCGATAGGGTCAGTGGCATCAGGCCAAGGGGCATGTTCAACATCAACTTTCCCGCCTACCGCACTCTCTACGCGCTCGGCAACTAACTTAAATACATCTGCCACCCTAATACCAGTGCCACTTGCTACATTCAATGCCTTTCCCACAACGCCACTTTCCATACCAGTAACCATAAATGCTCTGACAACATCTTGAATATAGACATAGTCACGTAAATAACCTCCTCCGCCATACAATGGAATTTTTTTCCTCTGTAAAGCCAACTGTGTCACTTTGTTCAAGACACCGCGCCCAGCCCCAGAACTTTGCATTGAACTCGGACCATAAACATTTGAAAGCCTAAGTGAAACCGCTTCCAGAATTCCTCGTTCAGTTGCCAAGGCCAATTGCATTTCTACAAATAATTTATGAAGATCATAATTTGTTACTGGCTTAACAGGAGCGCTCTCGCTGACTGGAAAAACATCCGTCAAGCCATAAACTGTTGCCGTAGAAGCAAATACGACACGTCGCCGATGACCAATTATCATTGCGGCTTCAATCATTTGTGCTACTGGCAACAAAGTAGAACTAATACTCCCAACAGGATCATTAGCCGCTTCATATAAACTTGTGGGCCCAGCCAAATGAAAAATAACATCTGCCTTGGAAAAAAGTTCAATCCACAAATCTTTTGATGCATAGTCGACTGCTTTTATAGTTTCAATTCCTATAATAGGCAATAAATCTTTCTGACTGACGCGTATAATCTTTACAGGCAATTCAGATAACCCTAAAACTAGAGCTGATCCCAAATAGCCACTACAACCTGTGACGGCAACAGTTTTCCCCGTATAAAAATTCAAATTAATTTCCTAGTCAAAAAAAAATCCACAAACACCTAAAATTGCCCCCTCCGAATTCATATATGATATTCAGAAGGAGTTAAGTTTTCGCCAAACACAGGCTTTACAGAACATAACTCCACCAGTTCTTGTGGAAGTTTGCCGCAAGAATATTAATAGGTGAGCCATACTTAAGTTCACCCCCAGACTCAACCATCAGCTTTGTAGTGGTCAAGTTTTTTAAGACACAGAGATAGGTTGTTTCATAGCCATATTGGCTTCATAGTTATTGGGTGAGACATATCCCAATGTAGAATGTAATCGCTGACTATTATAGAAATTAATTATATAGTCGTTGATATTACGCATCGCTTCTTCATGATTAGCATAGTCTTGTCGCCA
>CANNLO010000287.1 GCA_947505055.1 Methylococcaceae bacterium
CGCTGTCAGAGCATCCCTGGTAATTGCGACGTCATGAATACGGCATATCAGCAGTAAACATTCCAATAGGCTATCAAGTAGATGGTTGTTTGGATTATTAATTAACGCTTCTGGATTCATCATGAGGGTGCGTCGTAGCGAAAACAATGAACTATGTAATGAGAAGAGAGGAGAGGAGATAGTCTCTGTCGAATAATTATTTTTTTTGGTTTTTAGTTATAGTTAAGACCGGTAGTATTTAAAGATACCGAAAAGCCAGTGCACCTGCTAAAAATTTATTTTTATTATACTACACAAAGTTAATATAGAGACATTTTATAAAAGTAACATTAGTTTATTTGATAGGGTTTTGTATGTGCCACCAATTACTGAGAGATGCTTAATATGACCGCTCAAACGATTGTAACGTTATGATTATTTTATATTTCTTATATTTGGACACTCGTCCGGTCACATTAACTTATAATATGGATCAGAGGCCCTTGATTTAGTAGATATTGATTTAAAGTGAATAAAAACTTTGTCATTGCCTATAAGTAACTTTAAGTTTTGATTAAAGAATATCGGCTGCCCTATGAAAAAAAATCAGATCTGCGCGCTACAAAACTATTTGGATATTAATATTGCCACTCAGTTGATGAGTGTTTATTTAGATGGAAACAGGATGCAATCTTACCCGATTTCAACTGCTAAAAAGGGTGCAGGGGAATTAAAGGGTAGTGAATGTACGCCAACCGGATGGCATAAAATCAGAGCCAAAATTGGTACAGATCAGCCTATAAATTCTGTTTTTGTTGGACGACGTCCAACCACTGAAATTTATAGCCCTGAATTAAGGAAACAATTTCCGCAACGCGATTGGATACTAACAAGAATTCTTTGGTTAGGTGGGTTGGAGCCGGGTAAAAATCGTTATGGAAAAGTTGATACGACCTGGCGCTATATTTATATTCATGGTTGTCCTGATGAACTAATGATCGCCAGACCCGGCTCACATGGTTGTATCCGTATGAATAATGCTGATATGCTGGCTCTATTTAATCGGGTCGAAGTGGGACTTAAAGTTTTTATCCATGAATAAAATTTTTTCTGTTAGTGTAACGAATTGCAAGTCCATAAAGATGCTCGCATGACCCGCATTGTTTTAGGTATTGAATATGATGGCAGCGGTTTTTCTGGCTGGCAGTGGCAAACCCATCAACGTAGCGTTCAGCAAGTGCTTGAGCAAGCCTTGTCAAAAGTCGCCAATCAACCGATTACTGTCCAATGTGCTGGAAGAACTGACACAGGAGTACATGCACTGGAGCAGGTTGTTCATTTTGATACCAAGGCAGAACGTGAGCTACACGCATGGATGATGGGTGGCAACAGTAATTTGCCGAATGATGTAAGAATTACCTGGGTAAAATTTGCAGTAGATGATTTTCACGCCAGATACAGCGCTATTGCTCGCTTTTATCGTTATGTTATTCTTAATCGACCAATTAAATCGGCGTTATTACGCCAGCAAGTCACCTGGTATCCAGCTCATTTGGATGCTGATAAAATGCATTTTGCTGCGCAACATCTGATAGGGAAGCATGATTTTTCTTCGTTCAGGGCTCAGGGATGTCAGTCCAAAAGTCCCTGCCGGGCAATGTATTTTATTGATGTATATCGTAAGAACGACAGGGTCATTATTGATATTTCTGCTAACGCTTTTTTACATCATATGGTTAGAAATATTGCTGGGGTGTTGATGGATGTAGGTGCAGGGAAACAGCCGTTAAATTGGACGCAAGAGTTGCTTGAGGTTAAAAGTCGCAAACTGGGTGGAATTACCGCGCCACCCGATGGCTTGTATTTGGGAGCAGTTTATTATCCAGAGTATTACGGAATTGCCAAGCATCCGGTATTTTCTAAACTGCCAGCAGATGCCAAACGGCATGATTAAGACTTGAGTGAGCCTTGAATTGTTCGTCCTTAACTAAAACGGGTAAAGTATGAAGACTTTATTGATGATATTCTTGTCGTTCTTAGTCATTGGCCAGGTTAATGCCGAAACGCGTATTACCTTGTTAGATTTTGAATTACGTGATTTGACATTGGCGCCCGGAATTCCATCCGAAGTGCAAAGAACAGCAGGTATAAAACCCATGCTGGAAACCGAGTTAAAACGGGCTGGCTATAGTATTATCCCAGTCGATACAAAAGCTTATCTCATCGCCAATGGTGGTGTTGGCTATCTTTTTGACCACAATGATAGTGCCGCCGAACTCGGTAAAAATGCAGGAGCCGATTACATACTGGTTGGCAGGCTGCATAAACCCAGCTTTTTATTTGCTTACCTTATGGGGCATTTAATACGAACCAGAGATGGCCAATTGCTGGGCAATTACATTTCAGAAACAAAGGGCAGCGATAAAAAGTTAACATTAAAAGCTGTTGAAAGTCTAACGGTTAAAATAGACAATGATTTGGACCGTACTTATACCCCGCCACCACCGGCTAAGATTCAGTAAAACTAATCTCTTCGATAATGAATTTAATAAAATGGACCGCACTACATCAAATATGCCAGGAAAGACTGGGGAAGATCATGTTTAGCAACTGGATCTATCTAAAAATGGCTTGTAAGTTATGTTAATTCAGGGGAATTTTGAACAACTGCCGTTAAAGGAATTTGCCGAAAAAGCGTACCTGGATTATTCCATGTATGTAATTTTGGACAGGGCGCTGCCAAATATTGCTGATGGCTTAAAACCGGTACAACGGCGGATTGTTTACGCCATGTCTGAATTGGGATTGACCTCAATCGCCAAGTTTAAAAAATCGGCCAGAACCGTCGGTGATGTGCTGGGTAAATATCATCCGCATGGCGATTCGGCGTGCTATGAAGCCATGGTGTTAATGGCGCAGAATTTTTCTTACCGTTATCCGTTGGTTGACGGGCAGGGTAACTGGGGTTCGCCGGATGACCCTAAATCGTTTGCTGCGATGCGTTACACCGAATCCCGTTTGACCGCTTATGCCCAAACCTTGTTAAGTGAATTAGGGCAGGGCACAGTTGATTGGGCGGACAATTTTGACGCCACCTTGAAAGAACCGGTGTTATTGCCCGCGAGACTACCGAATATCTTATTAAACGGTACCATGGGCATTGCTGTGGGGATGGCGACTGACATACCGCCGCATAATCTGCGTGAAGTTGCAGGAGCCTGTATACAACTGCTGGATGAACCGGACAGTTCGCTGGAAACTTTGTTTACCTTTATCAAAGGCCCTGATTATCCGACTGACGCGGAAATTGTCACTTCGGCTGAAGATATACAAAAAATGTATATCAGTGGCGGCGGTTCTATAAAAATGCGTGCCAAATATGAGCAGGAAGACGGCAATATCGTTATCACTGCGCTGCCACATCAGGTTTCAGGCGCTAAATTGCTGGAGCAGATTGCCGCGCAAATGCTCGCCAAAAAATTGCCGATGATTGAAGATTTACGCGATGAATCGGATCATGAAAATCCGACCCGTCTACTAGTCATTCCTCGCTCAAAACGCATTGATGCCGATGAGGTGATGTCGCATTTGTTTGCGACTACGGATCTGGAAAAAAGCTATCGCGTTAATATGAACATGATCGGTCTGGATGGCCGACCTAAAGTTAAAGGGCTGAGAGACATTCTGGTTGAATGGTTGAGTTTCCGTACCGAGACGGTGCGCAAGCGTCTGCAATACCGGTTGGACAAGGTGTTGGCGCGATTGCATATCCTCGATGGTTTGTTGATTGCTTATCTGAATATCGATGAAGTCATCGCGATTATACGGACTGAAGATCATCCCAAGCCGGTGTTGATGGAGCGTTTTGGAATCTCTGATATTCAGGCGGAAGCCATACTTGAGCTGAAGTTAAGGCATCTGGCCAAGCTCGAAGAAATGAAAATTCGCGGCGAGCAGGATGAGCTGGAAATCGAACGGGCCTACCTGGAAAAAACGCTAGGGTCATCCCATTTGCTAAATCGCCTGATCAGAAGTGAATTGGAACGTGATGCGGAAAAATACGGAGATGAGCGTCGTTCTCCGATTGTTTCCAGAGATGCCGCACAAGCGTTGGAAACAACGGCTTTAATCAGTAACGAGCCGTTGACTGTTATTTTGTCTGAAAAAGGCTGGATCAGAGCCGCAAAAGGTCATGATATTGAAGTTACCAGTTTAAACTATCGCTCCGGCGACAGTTTTCTGGATGCCGTAAAATGTCGAACCACACAATCGGTTTATATTCTTGATTCTACCGGGCGGGCCTACAGCACGTCATCACATGATCTGCCGTCGGCCAGAACCCAGGGTGAACCGTTGACCGGGCGACTTAATCCGCCAGCCGGTTCGTTATTTTTGCATTTGTTATCAGGTCAGCCTGATGATTGGTATGTGCTGGCCAGTCATTTCGGTTATGGCTTCAGGGTTCAGCTTAAAGAGTTGTTAAGCAAAAACAAGGCGGGTAAATTGCTGATAACGCTACCTGAGGGCGCCAAGGTCTTAAAGCCGGTGGCCTTGGGCAGTGAAAACGATTCTTTGGCAGTAGTGACTTTGCAAGGTCGTTTGCTGATTTTTCCCGTGGCTGAATTGCCTGCGTTGGCGAAAGGCAAGGGTAATAAACTGATTCAAATTCCTACTGTCGATTTGGGGGCGGGAACTGATTATGTAGTTGCGGCTGTTGCCTTACCACAAAATAGTCAGTTAAAAGTGCTTTCCGGTAAGCGTTCGCTAACGCTTAAAAATGCAGATATTGAGCATTATTCCGGAGCTCGAGCCAAACGCGGTTCGGCTTTACCCAGAGGTTTTCAGCGGGTTGATGGTTTGGAGTGTGATTAACCGTTGATTCACTTGTTGGCATTTAAAGCCAGCTTTGAACTCCGGTATATTGTTTTTCTGATCCAAACTGAATTTGGGCAGGAATGTAGATTTTTGGAGTTCGAAGCTGAATTTTAACGATTAATCTGAAGTGATTTTATTTTAACCGTTTGTTTTCAGTCTTACGATCAAACGCCGGTAATCATCTTCAGTCAGCATATCATTCAGTATCAGTAGGGACTGTTTCTTGGTCTTTTTCTTAAAATGCAAAAAGATAGCAAACGTAGTGAGTACTGTGGACTTTTCAATATCGATAGTTTCAAAGTCTTTTCCCTCATTAAGCTCCCAACCTGAACCTTCCGTGTGTTTGATTTTGTAATCTTTAGCGTGGTTTTGTTTGCTCATAAACAAAAAATCAAGGCAAATAAAGATAACCAGGATTAACTTAACCATGAAAGGTAACGAATTGGAGACGCTTGAACCTAGTGCCAGAAGATGTATTAGAAGCAGCAACTGTTTTAAGCGCTCAGATTTTTGAAGTTCTAGTACTAGTGGCGGTTCGTGTTGTTTTGGCAAGTTGAAATTGTAAAGTTGATAATTCGAGTTTTATAAAAAATTAATCACAAGTGTTCAAGCAAAGTTTATTAATCATGACTTCTTCATCTGCTGGAATTAACAACATTGGTTTATGATCATTTTGACTGATCATTAAAACTCCGGAGTTATTGGCAGAACCGTCTAACGCAAAACCAAGAAACGCCAACGGTGCACAAATTTTTTCACGCACTTCAGGGGAATGCTCACCAATACCTCCAGTAAATACCAGCGCATCAATGCCACCAGCTTTGGCTGCAAAAGCGCCAATCGCAGCCCGAACCTGACGGCAAAAATAATCAACTGCAAATTGGGCCAGATCACTTTGACTGGACAGAAGTTGATTCATCTCCGAACTTTCTCCTCCCGACAAGGCTAAAAGTCCCATTTGGTGAAACACAACATTGCTCAAAGCTTCGGGGGTTTTATAGTGTTTGGCCAGTTCCAGCATAACGCCAGGGTCGAGATCGCCGCTACGGGTGCCCATGGGAATGCCACCTGCCGGTGTGTAACCCATGGTAGTATCAACCGACTTTAGGTTATCCAGCAAACACAGACTGGCACCACTACCCAAATGCGCAACTACCACTTTTTTATAAGCCAGTTCGCCCAAAAGCTCGGGAAGCTGTTCAGCGATATAAGCGTAATTAAGGCCATGAAAACCAAAGCGCCGCAAGCCCAGTTCATTTGGAATCGGCAAACGCTTGGCCAACTCGGGTAAAGTGGCGTGAAAAGCCGTATCAAAACAAACTATTTGCGGTGCCTTAAAATGATGCAGACA
>CANNLO010000288.1 GCA_947505055.1 Methylococcaceae bacterium
ATAGCCGAAAACAAGCAGGCAATAGATACTTGTAATAAACTTGCAAATACACATGGGCTTTTTGCTGATAAGCACAGAGAATTCTGATGGCTCAATTTGATTATTATGCCAATACAGATAAAGACACCAATAAAACTTACCCATATATTGTTGATGTTCAAGACGCTTTACTAAACGAACTTAACTCTAGGGTGGTAATCCCTTTGACACCATTATTCAACCTCGAAAAATCATACCCAAAAAATCTATGCCCGAAAATTACAATCGAAGGCAAAGAATACTCACTACTTACCCATCAAATGTCTAGCATATCAAGGCGTGTCTTAATTAATTACGAAGGATCTCTAGCTCATAATAGGGCCGAAATTATTTCAGCGATCGACTTTCTGATTACAGGCATTTAACGAGAAAAGAAAGGGGTCAAAAGAACAAAAGAAAGGACTCGATTGATTATTGATAAGCTGCCTAATTCCACATTACATTTTAAATCATGAAGTCTTATGCTGTTGTATTTCGTTGAAACACAATCGATGCAATCGATGGGACTCGATTGAAAGCCCCGAAATCCATAATGGATGTGTGTTAGTCTAAACCTTTTATTTGCTATACTATTTACGTCTTAAAATTTTCTGGAATTTGTTATGGCAACGATTACGTTTGATACATTGAAGTTTGTCGAGAAGCTTGAAAAGGCTGGGATGTCGAGAGACCAGGCCTCTGCTATTGCAGAAGCCCAGAAAGACGCTTTTTCTGAAGCAATGGATTCACAAATAGCTACAAAAAGCGATCGCTTGGAAATTGAGAATCGATTAACTATTGCAATACTGGAAAAAGCCTCAAGGAAAGTTAGGCCTAGATTACCAGCCATTACATCGACTATAGATGATGATGTTATTAAAAATGAACTTAATACTGGAATCAAAGAAAATCTACTGAAAACTAACTTTCGTGCAAATACAGCTCATTAATATATCGTCCTATTCAACGCTTAGAGTTGGTGAGTTTTGACCCATGCTTGCACAAGCTTTGCGACAAAGCCGAAAAAAGACATGGGTTCAATTACCGGTCATGCTACAATTCGCCGCTCAAAAAATAACCTTACTATTTATGTCTTTTAAAAACACAATAAGGAAAATAACATCATGAAATTGTTAAAAAGTTCAATTATCGCAATTGCTATTACCTTCTCTTTTGGTGCAGTTTCATCAGCAATTGCCGCAGGAAAAATCGAAAATGCAACCGGGGGGCAAGTTAAGGAAGCCATTCAAGCAGCACTTACTGGTTCCTCTGCTGCTTTAGATGGTCTAAAGAACGGCGCTAATCAAGAAGTAATAGTGCAACATATTGCCACTGCACGCCAAGAAACCAAAAAGATTGAGGTTGGTACTACATTAGATCCAATTCGTAACAAAGCAAGTGGCCAATTAAGAGCCGCGAATACTGCTATTGGTAATGGCGAAAAAGAAAATGCTGAAGCAGCTTTAGTTGAAGCGGTTAAAGGTTTCGAACAAATCAAAGCACTCTATAAATAAAGGTAAGCACAAAGCATTTTTCGCTGCTGAAATGGGATTCAGTCCTTTTCAGCAGCGAAAGTTGTCAGCCATTATTGTCCTCGGCTAGTTGCATTCATCCGCTTACACTGCCCGAAAAACTTAGCATGACCTCGCCGCATTCTCTCGCTAAATTTTACTGAATTTACCTGTTACCGCCAATAAGCAATCTGTTTCGAATTATCCGCGCCGTTTCAATTCCATCATATTAATCACCATAAAGCAGACCCTCACGAAAGTCTGTTATGGCATCATAGCTAATTAATTTTTAGAATTGAGCTGCCCACAGGCTGCTAATACATCATCGCCTTTAGCCGTTCTTATTAAAGTGGGAATTTTAAAAGTATCTAAAACTTCTTTAAATTTTTCAATTTTATCCAAATCCGGACGCTTGTAATGTGATCCTGGAAATGAGTTAAAAGGAATTAAGTTTATATATGCACTTTTACCAGCCAGTAGCGTTCCCAGTTTTTCAGCATCATCTGGAGAATCATTAAAATCTTTTATCAGAATATATTCATAAGTAATAAATTGTTTTTTATTTAAAGGTATTTTATCAATAGTTTCCAACACTTCATCTAACGGATATTTTTTATTAATGGGAATAAGTTCATTCCTCTTTTCTTCAAAGGGTGAATGTAGAGATAATGCAAGATTCACTCCTGGAATTTCCTCACTCCATCGTTTAAGCCCAGGAATATAACCAGCCGTTGAAATAGTGATTTTTTGAACACCAATTGAAGTTCCGTGTTTCGATAAGAATATTTCACACGCTTTTTTAACGGCATCAAAATTATGTAAAGGCTCCCCTTGCCCCATAAAAACAATATTTAAAATCCTCTCTTCTCCCGGTCTATTTGTTGCCAACCAACGCCACGCCTGTAGAAACTGACCAACAATTTCACTTGCAGTCAAATTTCTTTTGAGCCCTTGTTTTCCGGTAAAACAAAAAGAACAATTCATCGCACAGCCAACCTGCGATGAAAGGCAAATAGAATATTTATTATGAAACGGAATAAGGACAGTTTCGACTTTATGATGGTCTTTAAGCTTAAAAAGAAATTTTACTGTTCGATCTTCTTTTGACTCATAAACCGTGTCGATTTCGGGTAAAGAAAAGTCGAATTTATTTTCAAAAAAGACCAATGACAATTTGGCAATTTTATCAATGCATTGAGCCGGTTCTTTTTTCTTATAATGCCAATTAAAAAGAACTGAGGCTGCTGAGTGGTTTAAATTATTCTGACTTATAACCATTTCCAAATCAGAATAATTTAAATCATAAAAGGATTGCTTCAAAAATTTCTCCTAGAAATAGCAAACTTTCCGCACAGGAACAATGCCTAAATAAGCTTTCTTTAAGTTATGGCGAATTGCCTGACTATGAATTCTACGTACTACTCAGCTAATCACAAAAAAGATCGACTAGCTTACAACTATTATGAAATATATAAAATCACTAAAAGCCAGTAGAAGGCTCCCAAGCTTCAATATCTTCGATTTTCACCTGATAATCACGATTACCCAAAGCCTGTCTGGATACGTCAATCACAACGGCATTGCCAGTTAAGCTGCTTAAAGGTAGTTGATCTACCGTTAATTTGTTTTCTGCAAAGTGAATGGGCGCATCAAGATGTGTACCCCCATGCTCAGGTGTACAGATGCTATAAGACGAATAATAGCCTGCGGCTGTTTTCCCTGCTGCTTCTGTAGCATGTTCAAATCCTTTAACATTATTAGGCCAATATAACGTGGATCGATCATAACTATGACCTAAATCTATCCAGGTTACATCATTAAATGAAAGAGCTGGATTGGCATGCTGAGAGCACCCAACAAGTCCGGCAACAAATAAAAAAGTATTTTTTTCATGGCAATTATTTTCCAATTATAGGATTTAAGATAACTTAAGCGTATGAGGTGCGCCTTAGATTTTATTGCATTTAACTTAAGCACATGATATTAATAAATTTTAAAAATCGAAAACTTATTATCTGCAAATAGCTCAAGGCTTTTCAAAAAATACAAAAATAAAATTCAGTTGAAATCTTAAGGTTATAAAAATGAAGCAAAAAAATCTGGCCATTATTTTCTGTGTCTTATATTCAGCAAGTGCGCTTGCCGACATAAAAGAATTTACCCTTACCACGATAGCGGATTCAAATGAAGGTTCTAAATATTTTATTCCTGTAGCACCGCCAAATCCCTCACTTGGCGATATGTTTGTTTTCGACCAGCCACTAAAAAACAAGGACATGACTAAAGTCCTTGGTACAAATAGCGGCTTTTGTGTCGCAACTAAACCGGGATCATACAGTCAATGCCAGTGGACGCTAACGCTTGCAAAAGGAACGATTACCGTAGCCGGCCAGGAAGCCGAAACTGGAACATCTATTATTCCGATCATAGGAACAACGGGTAGCTATGCAAACTACACCGGAGAATTAAAAACATTTCCGAATGGTGATGGCACCTATACTCAAATCCTTAGTTTTTATCCCAAAGCAAAAAAATAAGATTTATCTACCGTCCCCTGTATATGCGGGTAGCGAAGTGACGGCTCTCAAATAGAGTTTTTATTATTTGGCTTAAAGGCAATTGCCGCTTTAACTGCCATTTTCCAGCCGTTATACAAAGTTGATATTTTTTCTTGTTCTAATTCAGGGTTAAATGATTTATCCACTAGCCATTGAGAGGCACAACTGTTTCTACAGATTGCCAAATCTCATTAGCATCATGCTCCACCCAGCCTGGAAATGGAAAATATTGCGTAAATTCTTGTTGTGAAATATGAACGACTGCTCCCGCTTTATTAAAAAGAATCGCTCTGGTACTGGTCGTACCTTGATCGATTGCAAGAATACATTTTTTAGCAAAGTTTTATTTCTTGATGTGCAAGTGCCTCCTAATAAGCAATCAACCCTCCACTTTAATTTTCTAAAACTTTGCGATAAGCTTCCCAACTAGGAAAGAACTCACCAACTTCGGTTACAGCATTATTTGACATGATTATTTTTCTCTACATAACAGTTAATAAAGGGCTTATTTACTATGGAAGCTTATACGAGTCGAATTAAAATTTAAAATAACAATAATTGCACTCAGCATTAACCAAGCCGCCATCATATAAAGCGCATTAGTCAGATTACCAGTTGCTTCTTTTATCCACGCCACCAATACTGGACTTAAATAACCCGCTAAATTACCAAAAGAATTGATAAGTGCAATTCCTCCTGCTGCTGCCGCGCCATTTAAAAATTGCGTCGGAAGTGACCAAAAAACCGGCAACGCTGATAGTGTACCTAAGCAAGCCAACGATAAAGCCAATAAAGTTAACGTTAGGGAATCATTATAATATCCACTAAGAATAAGACCGACGCTGCCTAGTAGGGCACTTAAAGCAAAGTGCCAACAACGTTCTTGATGTTTATCTGACGAATGGCTAATAACAATCATACCCACCACCGCCAGCAGATAAGGGATAGCCGTTAATAATCCAGTTTGCTGGATATTTTGTTTATCCAATTCATTAACAATCTGCGGCAACCAAAAAGTGATACCGTAAACGCCCATAACGATTGAAAAATAAGCACCACTTAACCACCATACTTTGCTAATCGTAAAAACCTTAGCCAAGCTGTCAAAGTGCCCGGATTGTTGTTTTTGCTTGGTTTCATTGAGTAATTGTTCAATTAACCAAGTGCGCTCTTCACTACTAAGCCATTGGGCAGTGCTGGGATTTTTGTCCATCCAGATGATAACGACTAGCCCCAAAATAATGGCGGGTAATGCTTCGAGCAAAAATAACCATTGCCAGCCAGCGAGATTAGCCATGCCATTAAAAGTCGTCATAATAAATCCAGACAATGGCCCACCGATGATGCCCGCCCAGGCAATAGCGCTCATAAATATGGCTGTGGCTTTAGCGCGGCGTATAGCCGGATACCAATAAGTGAGATACAAAATAATACCCGGGGTAAATCCCGCCTCACCTAAGCCCAGCAAAAAACGAACGGTATAAAATTGAAAGGGTGTGGTCACAAACATTGTTGCCGCCGATAATATCCCCCAAACAATCATAATCCGGGCAATCCATAATTTGGCACCAACACGTTGCAATATAAGATTGCTTGGAACTTCAAATAGAAAATAGCCTAAGAAAAAAATCCCCGCACCAAGTCCGTAAACGCTATCACTGAACCCTAATTCATTGGTCATGGTGAGCTTGGCAAAGCCGATATTGACTCTATCAAGATAAGCGACAATGTACAGACTGATGAGCAGTGGCAGAAGTCGTTTATCGAGTTTGCGGAAAATCTGTTGCGCAAAAATTGCAGACTCAGTGTGTACCATAAGTTTATATTTTAATTATGTTTTGCGGTCTATTTTCTTAAAATGAATAATGTTGCACATTAGCTTCAAAACTATCGAATCGCATAAGATGTTCACTATACTGCAAAAATGGCAAACTCATTTAATCAATTAGTGCAAATCAAATGTCAGGAAATGGTTATTATATAAACAAAGACGAAGTGTTGCGCTTGGCGAATCAGGGGAATGAGCTACAAAAACCAGAAGATTTGCTCAAAGAACCTTTTGTACTGGAGTTCTTAAATATTCCTCAAAACCACA